>SIBK01000080.1 GCA_009695205.1 Pedosphaera sp.
ACCCAGAGGGGGTGCTTCAAGGCTGAACAATCCCGTTCCAGACAACCCTGGCGGCCGGGTCGGCAACGTAAAGGAGCCCTCCGGCGTGCTTGAGCCAACAGCTCGCGCCGGTGGGCGGCCCAAAGTAGACGAACGGTTGTCTGGACGACCATCCAATCCCGTCCGATTTTGCAAGGTGCGCCTTCCCAGCACTGAAAACCACCCACAGATTAGCCGGAAGAGCCATTTTTCTCTCCAAAGCAAACGATTCCTTTTAACGTTAAACGTATCCCGCTGTTGGTCCTTCTTTCCTTGAGGCTGTTCTCGGGTTAGGGAGCCGTCGTCCAGATCGATTTGCGAACTCGTGACCCCAGGCGGCCTCAAAAACGCCTTCTCCTGCAGTGCGGTCCTGGGCGGCGAATAGAGAAATACGGGATTGACCAGGATGCGCTGGCGAACCGAAATGGCATCATTCCTATGAACCAAGTCACACGCCGTCGGTTTCTCGCATCGTCCAGCAAGGCCACGGCCACCCTCGCGGCGAGTACCACCCTCCTCGGCCTTCCGCGCATCGCCCGGTCACAAGTCCCGGCCGAACGGATCGTTCTTGCCCTCATCGGCGCGGGTGGACGTGCCTCCAACCATGCCTCGGGTATGTCGCGACTGCCGGGCGTGGAGTTTAAGTATGTGTGCGACGTGTGGAAGGATCGCGGCGCCGGCATTATGAAGGATCTTGAGACGGTCCAACCGCGAGCCCCTCGACGAATCTCTGATATGCGCGTGGCGTTCGATGACAAGGAAGTGAATGCCGTTGTGATTGCAACCCCAGAACATTGGCATGCGCTCGCAACCGTTTGGGCTTGTCAGGCTGGCAAAGACGTCTACGTCGAAAAAAATCCGTCCATCAGCATCTGGGAAAGTCGCAAAATGATTGAGGCATCGCGGAAATATAGCCGGATCGTGCAGGTTGGCTTCCAGAATCGTAGCGGTCCCTACGCGGCTTCGGCCCGAGACTACATCGCCAGCGGCAAGCTGGGACGGGTCGTCCACGTGACGGTGTACAACATGCTCGACGGTTCCAAATGGGAACCCAAACCCGACAGCGAACCACCCGCCGGACTGGACTGGGACGCCTGGTTGGGGCCAGCCCCTCAGGTTCCCTATAATGCAGGACGCCATCTCAACTGGCTGCCTTGGTGGGATTACAAGGGAGGAACACTGGCCGACGATGCCAGTCACCAGCTGGATCTGACCCGGATGGCGCTCGGCGATCCCCCGCATCCGAAATCCGTGGTCTGCATCGGGGGCAACTACGCCTTCCAATCGAAGCGCGAGGTGCCCGAATTCCAGTGCATTACGTATGACTACGGCGATTTTGCAATGACTTGCCAGAGCGGTAATGCAACGAATTATATGCGCAAATTCCCTAACGAAGTCCGCTACGGTGATAAATGGCCGCACTGGCCGACATCGGCCACGCGGGTGGAGATTTATGGTACCAAGGCAATGATGTATCTCGGCCGGCATGGTTGCGGTTGGCAGGTCGTGGTTGAAGGCGGCAAGGTCATCGATCAGGACAAAGGCACCTTCCCGGATAAATGGCATCAACCAAACTTTATCGACTGTGTGCGCACCCGAAAGCAGCCCAATGCTGACATCGAGCAGGCGCACCACAGCGCTTGCCTGGTTCACCTGGCAAACACCTCCTATCGCGTCGGGCAGAAGCAACTCCTGTTCGATGGCGCCGCCGAACGATTCACGAACAGCGACGACGCTAACAAGCTGCTTAAGCCGGCGTATCGAGATCACTACCGGATTCCAAACGAAGTCTGACACAAGCCACGCAGCTCCTGGCGCTATCCCGCCGCGACTTTCGGCTCATAGTTTGCGTCCGGCGATTCCGAACATACGATACGGCTCATCGATGTCCCAGGCGCGCCAACTTCTTACGCTGCTACTCCAGGGGGCCGCAAGCGCTTGTTCCGCCGTGGCCACGTTGTGTGAACCGGTGCTTTCAGGGTGTTCTTTCACTCGTCACGCAGGCCCGGAGCGGCCTGCGATCTCATCGACATTCTCGCTGCGTTGCCTATTTGTGGCGCTGGCATCCTCCCTTCTCACCGGGACCGCAATGGCACAAGGCGAACGACGCGTAGCAATCCAGCCAGAGGCCTCACGGATGGAGAAACTCGCCGCCCGCGAAGTCCGCCGGGATGTGTACTTGAGGACTGGCCGCGTTCCGAGCATCGAAAAGGCCGACGATTTTATCAGCCCGGGAGTGATTGCCGTCGCCGTCAAAGGAGATCGCCGGATCGCCGACCGTTCACTACAGACGAATGCGCTGGCGTTGAGTCCACAATCGTTTCTTTTGAAGACACTTCCAGGAGCGAGCCCCGGTAGCCGCACTTGGTGGATTATCGGCGGCGATCCACAGGGGGCGCTTTTTGGCGCCTACCGCTTTGCCGAGCACCTCGGTATCCGATTCTACCTGCACGGCGATGTGGTGCCGGTCGACTTGATGACGGATCTCCCGGACATATACGAGGTTGGTAGTCCGATTTTATCAACACGGGGTTTCCTTCCATTCCACGATTTTCCGGAGGGGCCAGATTGGTGGACCCGCGACGACTATTTAGCCTACGTCGCTCAATTGGCTAAATTGCGGATGAACTTCATTGGTTTGCACACCTATTCGTGGAAACCTGGGGGAGAGCCGCTCGTCTGGATAGGATTGCCATCAGATTTCGACCTTTTTGGCCAGGTAACATTTAGTTATCCATCCTCGTGGGCTAACATGCAGCGCGATTTGATTGGATATTCTCCAATGACAACCCGCGATTTTGTGGGAGGTTCGGCGCAGCTTTTTCCGACGAATGCCTTCGGCTCGGAGGTGATGGCAGGACTCATGCCACAACCGACGACACTCAGTGATTGCAATCTGTTGCGGGACGTGTTCGCAACGGCAAAGGGCCTTGGCATAAAAACGTGTATTGGCACCGAAACACCGTTGTACTTTCCCTCAGTGCTCGAAGAACACCTTGTGAAGTCCGGTAGAAGCCCGACCGCCGATTCGGTGAAACGAGAGCTATATCAAGGAATCTTTGCACGTCTTAACACAGTGGCTCCGATCGATTATTACTGGCTTTGGACGATGGAGGAATGGACGTGGTATGGAAATACCGACGAAGAGTTCGACTTGGCCTTGAGCGACATTCGTGCGGCGACGGACGCGCTATCCGATGTAGGCGCGCCAATACAGCTCGCCATCTCTGGCTGGGTTCTCGGCCCAGACCACGACCGAGCTGCCTTCGATCGACTGCTACCGAAGGACGTTCCAATTGCGTCCCTTAACCAAGTCGTTGGGAATTCGCCGATCGAAATCGCGAACCAAACAATTACGGGCCGCCCGAAGTGGGCGATCCCGTGGGTGGAGAATGATTTCCAAATGACGATTCCTTAATTCTGGGCCAGCCGAATGCTGTATGATGCTGCGGATGCAAAGCGGTTGGGCTGTTCTGGATTGGTTGGCATTCATTGGCGGACCAAGTTGACAGCTCCTAGCCATGCGGCCCTCGCCGCCTAGTCGTGGGATCTCTTGCAATTACCCAGCGGCATTAACACGGCGCTACCGATTAATCCCGTGGGAGGCGTGGGAGGTAGCTCGATGTCTACCACCGCTCCCGTCACCAACACGACGACGGCGGAAGCGGATCAAACTGCCGGGATCGGGCAACGGAATTCACATCGGAGTGTTTCCCCCCTCAACTTCTACACGGACTTCGCCACGGCGAACTTTGGAAGCGCCGTTGGATCTGCAGCAGCGAGAGTCTTGGCGGGCATGGACGGTCCGGATTCACCGCAACCCGTGACGTGGGACATGGGGCCCGGTGTGATCCAGAGCGAAGAGACTCCGTGGGCGCAGATCCAGAGCCAGTATGCGTTCGTGGAGAAATTTGCCGTTTTGCGACCGGATGTGTTCGGTGCGGCCAATTTGGAGCGATTTGATTACTGGCTAAATACACTGCGCTATTTCTCCTCGCTCGCTGAAGTAGGGTGCGCCCGGGGTCAATTGGATCTCGTCATGAAACAGGTCCGTTTGGCAACGGATCCTGAGAGCAAGCTGCCATACGCTCAACGGGCGCTAACCAACCGTATCGTTCTTGCGAGGGCATGGGATCGGATGATGAGCCATTTGGTCTCCACGGTGAGAACCCCCGGGGAACTTGGTACGGTGGCCAATCTCCACCAACAGAACCTTGTGCGACGCCAATTTCTTACCACGTACGACACGGACCTTGTTTCTGCCCTTGGCAGCTCCCTGCCTCCCTCTGTTGATCTTGCAACCACCTATGCCGGCCCCTCTCGCCTGATCGTTCCGGCGGTGCGGACGCTTGTCGAGATCGGCGAGAGTCTCATCGCGCGCGCAATGCTCATCACGTCGACCTCGATCCGGAACGCGCCGATCATGCGTTGGCGTTGGCTCGGTGGCACCGACTATCAAAGCATTCCAATGACCTCCGTCGGAGGTGCAAACTTTCGGGCAATTCTCCCACCGGCTACCAATGACTTGGAATATTAGATCACGGCGCAAACGAGTGATGGCATTGAGCTGCTATGGCCTGCTGGCGGATTGCCGCAAACAGTTGTGCACTGGTCGCCCCCAACGCGGCCGGCACCTCCAGCCCATTTGGTTGCCTTGCGTGGGCGTTCACAAACCGTATTGGAGTGGAACGGAGTACCTGGTGCCACGGGTTATACCGTGAAGCGTGCTACAACGAACCGACTGTTTTTCCAGACCATCGCGACAACGATGAGTACAAACTTCATCGATAGCACGTCGACAAACTCCAGGAGTTACTTCTACGCGGTGTTATCAACAAATGCGGACTTCGAGAGCGTCCAATCAACTTCAATCCTCGCCGCGCCGCTCTTGGCGATCGACGTGATTGCCGGCGGAGAAAGCCTGGACTTGTGGCTGTCATGGCCCGAATGGGCGGCGGATTACGCAGCCTATCGGGCGACGTCGCTGACGCCTCCGGTGACGTGGGAGCTCGTTACGAAGTCACCGCAAGATAGCAACGGTATGTTTGAGGCGCAGGTGCCTGCTATTAAAAGCTCCTCTCAATTCTTTCGGTTAACAAGGCCGTAACGCTCCGAGTGCGCAGTCGGAGATCATTCGGGGAAAACCCGGGGTCATAGCCAATAGGTTTTGTTTGGCGCCAATCGCCGTTTGGGATTGGCGGGGACTATTCGCGATCGAATGAGTGTCAACGCCACGCCCGCTCGTCCATCGGTGCCACTCGACAGATTGCAGGCTTGGAGTTGCAGGTTGATTCCTGTTCTATCGTCCCGTGACCACCGGCACCGAACAACGCAAGCTGGCCGCGATCATGTTTACCGACATGGTGGGCTACAGCGCGCTCGAGGAGGCGTAGTGCGGCATCGAAATTCAACGCGCGCTGGCCAAGCGCGATCATGATGTGTTTAACGACCGGCGCATCGAGATCAAGATCGGCATTCACATTGGCGACGTAGTGCATCGCGGTGGCGACGTTTATGGCGACGGTGTGAACATCGCCTAGCGTATCGAGCCGCTGGCGGGGGCAGGCGGGATTTGAATTTCGATGGATGTGGAGCGGCAGATTCGCAATGCCCTCGAAGCCCGGTTTTAGAAACTCGCGCCGACCGAATTGAAGAACATATCGGTGGCCATGGATTTGTTTCGCATCGTGCTCCCATGGGAGCCAGAAGCGAAGGCAAATGGCGGAATGGAGAACGCGGAAGCGAAAGGGAACGGCCGCCGGCTATCGGCTGGGCGCTGGGGTTGGGTTGCGGCGGTCGTTCTGCTCGCGGTTGGAGTTGGCTGGAGGCTCACGCGACAGCGCAAAAGCTCGGTGGCTCCGACGAATGCGCTACCGGCGGCAGTTCGCAGCGGAATGCCGGGCCGAATCATGTCGCTCGCGGTCAAACCGCTCGATGATTTTTCCGGCGACACGAACAACGCCTACATCAGCGACGGCATGACGGAGGTACTCTGCGTGGCGCTGGGCAACGTGAGCGCGTTGCGCGTGCCGGGCCGTTCGTCGGTGATGCGTTTCAAGGGCTGGCAGAAATCCATTTCCGAAATTGCGAAAGAATTGAACGTCGATGCTGTGGTGGAAGGCTCCATCCAACGTTCGGGCACACGCATAATGATCACGGTGAAACTGATCGACGCCGCCACGGATCGGCAACTGTGGGCGACGAATTACCGGCGCGATATGAGCGATTTCTTCACCGTGCAAAGTGAAGTTGCCCGCGCGATTGCGGGCGAAGTGCAAGTGCGCCTAACGCCGGAAGACCAAGCTCGATTGGCGCGGACTCACACGGTGAATCCCGCCGCATTAGAGGCTTATCTCAAAGCGCGCCACCACTAGCTGAGATTCACGCCGCAGGATTTCCAGGCGGCGATCGCCTATTGCAGCCAGTCTATCTCGCTCGATCCGAATTATGCGGAGCCACATGCCCAACACGGCGCTTGTTACATCGCGAGCGCGAACCTCGAGTTGATTCCGCCGCGGATTGCATTTCCCAAAGCCAAGGAATATTTGGCCAAAGCAGTCGCGCTGGAAGAGACCGCATCCGGGCGCGTCGGCTTGGCGGCGATGAAATTCTTCTACGATTGGGACTGGAATGGCGTTGAATCAGACGTAAAGCGAGCGCTGAAGTTGGATGTAAGCCAAGCGCTGCCACATGATATCTATGCCAAGCTTTTGATGGCGCTCGGCCGGTTCGATGAAGGGCTCATGCAAGCTCAGGAAGCGGTGAAGTAGGAACCTTACGCGCCGGTCGTGCCCATGGCGCTCGGCGAGGTGTATTATTTTCGGTGAGAGTTTGGGCAGGCCATCGCGGAAAGCCGAAAATTGACCAATACGTTTCCTGATTTCGCCATTGGTCGGGCCAATTTGGGATGGTACCTCATGGCGGACGGTCAACTCGCAGCGGCGGTGAGCGTATTTCAGGAGGCGCTACGGCTGCGGCGAGAGGCGGTGGTCTTGGCCGGACTCGGCTACGCCTTGGCGCGTTCCGGTCAAAAAGAAGTTGCAGCCCAGATCTTGGGTGAGTTGCACGAGCGGCGTGAAGATTCGGAACGAACGCATCAGTTCTTCGTTTCGCCCTTCCATCTGGCTTTCGTTTATGCAGGCATGGGCGATAATCGCCAGGCTCTTGATTGGCTCGATAAAGGATTTGAAGAGCGAACTTTTTTGATGGTCAAACTCAAGGTTCATCCCGCATTCGACGGTCTGCGCAACGAGCCTCGTTTTCAGGCACTGGTGGAGAGGATGAACTTTCCGCCATGAGCGCCAACACCGACCAACGCAAGCTGGCCGCGAGCATGTTCACGGACATGGCGGGCTGCAGCGCGCTGTCACCCCCGGGGTTTCCGCAGGAATCGAGGAATTGAAACATATGGATCCTTGGGTCGTTCCAGCCGGGGCATTTTCGGTACGACAAAATCATCACGGAACGAGAAAGGCGGGAGACTCCGGCGAAGTTTGGCAGCGCCGGTGCGAGTGAAAGGTTCGATAGCCCAGGAGAGCGAAACTTACACATGAAGCGGCGGTAACCACGTTCAAAAAACTGCGGCGTGGAGCACGAGCGGGGTTCAAGACGCAGGCAAATAGGGAGAAATCGGCCGGCAGCGAGAGTGAGAAATCGGCTTCGTTGAAGCCAGGAACGGGTGCAAAGCTTCGGATAATATCCTGAGTTCCACACCTGCAACCTTTTGTTGCCCCTGCAACAAAAGGTTGCAGGTGTCGTCGGAGGCGTTTGAATGTGATGAGGCAATGGGGTCAGACCTATTCATTTGACATTTGAGTTACAAGCGCCTGTTGGAAGGCCTGCATTTCGGGGTGCCCTGGGGCGAGTTGCCGGAAACGGCGGATCCCTTGCGCGGCCGCTGCGTAGCTGAGTCCAGGCACTTTAAGTATCCTCTCTCCAAGAAAAGCCTGAAGATCTGAATCCCGCGAAGGACAGGCTCGCCATAGCGGGACGGTTCGTTCACTCTTAGCCGAAGATCAGCCCAAGTTGCCATGCAAGGACTTGAACTGGAGTTCGACCTCAGTAAACAGAGACTCTTCCAACAGGCGTTGACGCGAAAGAGCCCTCCCGAACGCGCGGCGTTCCTCGACGGCGCCTGCGCCGATGACGCCTCCCTGCGTGCGACGATAGAAGGCCTGCTCGCCGCGCAGGAGCATCCATCCGATTCTCCGCCACCCGCCGACGGTGATTCGCCCACGGTGCATGATCCCGCTCAGTTGAACCGGCCCGTGCATTCCGTCGATGAAATCGCAGGCTCAGTCATTGGCAGCTACAAGCTGGTGGAGAAACTAGGCGAAGGAGGCTTCGGCTCGGTGTGGCTGGCGGAACAAAAGTAACCAATCCGCCGGAAGGTGGCGCTGAAGATCATCAAGCTGGGGATGGACACCAAGCAGGTCGTCGCCCGGTTCGAGGCTGAGCGGCAGGCTCTGGCGATGATGGATCATCCGAACATTGCCAAAGTATTTGATGCAGGCACGACCGAGATTGGACGTCCCTATTTCATGATGGAATTGGTGCGCGGCATCCGCATCACCGATTACTGCGATCAGGCAACCCTCAGCACAAAGGAATGTCTCGATCTGTTCATCAAGGTTTGCCAGGCCATCCAGCACGCGCACCAGAAGGGCATCATTCATCGCGACATCAAGCCCTCGAACGTCATGGTCACGCTGCACGACGGTGTGCCAGTGCCCAAGGTGATTGATTTCGGCATAGCAAAAGCCACGCAGGGCGAACTGACGGACGCGACGATCCACACACAATTTCAGCAGTTCATCGGAACGCCGGCTTACATGAGGCCGGAGCAGGCGGAGATGAGCGGGCTGGACATCGATTCACGAGCGGACATCTACAGCTTGGGTGTGTTGTTTTACGAACTATTGGTCGGCAGCACGCCGTTCGATGCGAAAGAGTTGATGTGGCAAGGTATCGACGCGATGCGCAAGACGATTCGCGAGAGAGAGCCCGTGCGGCCCAGCACGCGACTGGCGACGCTCGACGCCGACGAACTAACGACCACGGCCAAGCGCCGCTCCGTCGACAGCTCGAAGCTGCTGCATCAGCTCAAGGGCGACCTCGATTGGATCGTGATGAAGTACTAGGAGAAGGATCGGCAGCGCCGCTATGAAACTCCCAATGGTTTGGCGGCGGATCTTAAACGGTACCTGACCAACGAGCCAGTCCTCGCCCGTCCGCCCAGCGCGGCTTACCGGACGCAGATGTTTGTGCGCAGGAACCGCCTGGCGGTGACGGCGGGCGCTGCCGTGGCGGTGACCTTGATCGCGGGCGTGGTTCTTTCCGGCATGGGGTTAGTCCAAGCCAGGTTGCAAAGGGATCGCGCTGTTCGGTCGGAACGCGCGGCCATAGCTTCCGCCGCCGAAACCGAACAGCAGCGTAATCAAGCCGTCGAGCACCGCAAAGTCGTCGAGACCCGTGCCGAGGAGTTGCGCCGCAGTCTGTATGTTTCAAGCATCGCACGAGCCGCCATGGTCCTTGAGACCCGCAACATGGCAAAGGTTCGCACACTGCTCGACGCCTGCCCCAAGGACCAGCCGCATTGGGAATGGGCCCGCCTCGACTGGCTGGATTCTTCCGCCACGGACTTGGTGCTGCCCGGATGGGAGCTTCCAAAGTTCACTCCGGACGGACGCCAGGTCATTGCCCAGGGCGATCTGAGCCTTCCAGGGGCGATCAAGGTCTGGGACGCGGTGACCGGTAACTGCTCCGGACGTTCGGACAACAGAAAGAGATCCCATTCCGAGGCGATGCGCTCAGCCCGGACGGCCGGACCTTCGTGGTCGGCGAATTTTCGGGAGGGCTGCAACTCTGGGACGTTGCCTCCGGCGAAATGCGATGGACGGTCTTGCCGCCCAATGCCGAGCAGGCAAGGATCGACGGTTTGGCTTTCAGCCCTGACGGCGAGTCCATCGCTTCGGTAAACTGGCACGGCTACATGCATGTTTGGAAGGCTGCCAACGGCGAGCTTCAGATGGTCAAAAGCCTCGGGCATGGCGCACGGGGCGTGGCCTTCAGTCCGAAGGGCGACCGGTTGGTGACGGCTCTCAATAGGGAAGGGCCGTCGGATGTCGCCAGAGTGTGGGACGCCGTCACGGGCGAAGAAGTGCTGGCTCTTCGTGGGGGCGGAAAGCGAACCACCGCCATCACATTCAGCCCGGATGGCCGGTGGATCGTTGGCGGTGGCGATGACGGTAGCGTCACGGTTTGGAAAGCGACCACGGGGGAATTTGGGTGGAGTCGCCCAGGTCACTCAGGGCGGGTCTTCACAATCGCCTCCAGCCCGGACAGTCAAATGATAGCCTCCGGCAGCGAAGACTCGATCATTTGCCTCTGGGATGCGGCCACCGGCTCGGACCGAAGAAAATTCCGGGAGCACAAGAGCCACAACATCTGGTGGCTGTCTTTCAGCCCCGATGGACAAAGAATAGCATCCTGTGCCGGAGTCGGCGGCGGCGGTGGCAGAAGAAGGGCTTCCGACGACGGTATTCGCATCTGGAAGGTGGCCAGGGTTCAACCCGATGTCCTGACGCTGCAGGGCAAGCCCGGTGTCCTTTTCTCATCTCTGGCTTTCAGCCCCGACAGCGGGCAGCTCGCCGCGATGGGTTCAGACGGAAGCCTCAAGCGTTGGTATGTCCGATCGGGGCTGGAACTGGACGGACCGCAAATCACGGCGGAGCCAATCGCGAGCGTAGCTTACGATGGAGTTGGTAGATTGATGGCCACGGGCGGATTGGACGGAATGGTGGGGTTTTACAACCTCGACACCGGTCAGCCTGTGCGGACGCTTCGCGAGCCCCAGGGCGCCATCGCTGGGCTGGCTTTCAGCCCGAACGGATCGAGCCTGGCCAGCAGGAGCGGCAGCAGGACGGCGCGAATCTGGGACCTATCGACGGGGCAGCCTCGGCTTGCTCTGGAGGGTGACAACGACTTCGAAGGCGGCATCGCCTGGTCCCCTAACGGAAATTGGGTGGTTGCCGGCAACCATGACGAGTCACTCAAACTCTGGGACGCTTCTACAGGTCGATTGCTCCACACCTTGCGCGGCAAGCAGGGAATCGTCCGAGGGCTGACTGTGTCACCGGACGGAAAGCTAATTGCCTCGGGTGACAGTGGCGAAAGCATAACGATTTGGAATGCGAATACCGGGACGGAAATAGGTTTGCTTGCCGGGCATTCGGCCGCTGTCAATTCCGTCGCCTTCAGTCCGGACGGCCAACGGCTCTTCTCAGCTTGCGACGACCGAACTGTCAAGGTGTGGAATACGGCCACCTGGGAGGAGATGCTCACGCTTCGCGGTCATGAACAGGCGGTTACCTCAGTGGTGGTGAGTCGGGACGGCCGGATGATCGCCTCGGCGAGTTCTGACGGAACCGTGAAAGTATGGAAAACGGACCATCGTTCCCCATCCCGGCAATAGCCGCGCAGCGCTGAGGCCATTTGCCTGCGCGAAGACGCTTCCTCCGTCGCCAAGGCTTCGGAAGACAAGTTGGCGCGACAAGCCCGACCCACGATCATGCTCGATCTCGCCGATTCGCGTATCGCCCATGTTCTCTCATCTACTCGATCTTGAAGCAGTCCCAAAAGAATCGAATGCGTTGCAGGACTTACCCGGCCAGTGCGGCACGGGTGCGCTGGACTAGTTCGTTGTCCGTGGCGGTCGTGCCGCGCATGTTGAAGACGCTCGCGGCAAGCACACGATCCCGCCACGGCGGCGCAATGCGGGCGTAGTCTTCCAGCACCGCGGCGCTGAACTTATAATCGTGCGAGTCGCGGCCCTTCAGAAATATCAATCGGCGCGCGGCGTCCGCGAATGGCTTTGGATCAGTGTTGCTTTGCAACCACGCGAGCGTCTGACGCGACGCAGCAGGCGTGTCCTTGCCCACGGCCGCGAAGATTTCCGAGAGAGCATCTAGCCCGGCAGATTTGCTGTTGTCGGGTTTAAGTTCATCAAGACGGACGCCCTCCCGGCGTGGCTGTCCCCGGTATAGGGGAAGAAATGCCGCGTTCTGCACGAGTAGCAGGCGACGCAGGTCGTCGTCCTGAACGCGCTCCCACGCATAGCGAACGGCGTTGGTAAACGTGGTGGCGTGCAGCGAGGCGATCCCGGGCGCGCGCATCAGCAGCTCGCCCGTAGCGCCGTGGAGTGCGTCGAACAGCGCCTGCGGCGCGGCCCCACGGTTGAGGAGTTCGATGGTTTTTTGGCTTGTGTCGACCGCGGAACCCTCCCGGCACGCTTCGAACAGCGCCTGGGTGGCGTCGGCGTCCGGCTGGCCGTCCAACCAGCCGGACCGGATTTTCTTCACGGCATCGAGATTGCGCCGGAAGGGACGATCCGCCGGAAGGTCACTCATGGCCGGATTCGCGTCACCGACCCGATCGAGCAGGCCGTAGACCACGGAGCGCAGCACGGGTTCCGCGTGGCGCCAGCCAACGACTTCCAGCAGGCGAAAACTATTGGCGATATAGATCTGCTTGTGACCTAGTTCGCGGAAGTCCCGGACTCCGAAACGGCAGAGGAGTTCGAATACTTCGTGCGCACCCGCAGTGCGAAGCCAACCGACGATCGCCGCATCAGCGGCGGGCTCGTCCCAGTTCGCCAATGCGTCGATGAGCGCCTGTTTTGCCCGATGGGGCGGGGGCACAGCCTTCTGGTCTACCGCTGCCAAGGTCCAGTTGCCCTCGCGGACATCGGCCGCCTGGGAACTTTTGAACTGGTCGAGCGCCCAGAAGATCGGGAGCCAGCGATCCGTGTCCGCCGAGGCCAGGCTGGCGAGGTGAGCGGAGTTGACGACCAATACCGCGTGAAATTTGAAGCCGATGGGGCGAGGCTGAATGTTGCGGATTCCGGCGAGCATCAGGGCCGTCAGCAACTCCCGGTATGTGAGTCCGCGCCGCAGTCGGGACCCGACTTCCTCCAGCAGCCGTTCCCGGGGAGTGTCTTCAAGCAGCCGGACGAGGGGCTCGATGATTGGATCGAACCGGAATGCATTGGGTGGCAGCGTCGCCTCGGCTGCGGCTACGCGTGGCAGGCCGGCGAGAAACTCAAGATCGCCTAATCCAGCGAACAGGCCGACTTTGGTGCTGGTGGACAGGAACTGCCGGCGTGTGCTCATGGAGGTAACTCGAGTCTAATCCGGATTCGCGTGGAGTGAAAGGAATCCTCATCGGCCAACGATGGATGGAACGAATCTGCCCGCCGCCCCACAAAATTCAGGGCTTCGAAAAGGCCCGTGTGGCCCATTGGTCAATAGTGCAGGGTTGACCCATTGCACCCTTCGCCGATCCAGATCCGCCAGCAAACCACTCTTGCCCAACGTGGAATGTCGCGGCTTTGCCGGCGCCTTTGGCTGGCTGCCCGAGACGCCGCCAATGCCAACCCGGCGCGCGAAGAAAAAATGAATTCACTGCTCACGCGAACGACCGGATTCAGGATTGAATGGTGATCGGCAAATTGCAGGCAATGCGAGTTGGGAGCGCCTACAACATCGCGATGCGCCCTGGGATTTAATTCTTGACGCAATGGGGGCCCGCCACATAACTAGTCCTTCACCAGCTGTTATACCCGCGGTGCAATTCCGTTGGCGAGAAATAGGCGATTACCACTAACTAAGAATCCGTTTCAAAAAGGGTTTTTGCAGAAGCCCCACGTACCACCCTAACAACTTACCCACTCATCTAATCCCATGAAGCAATTCAGTTTCTACTTAGGAATTATAACGGCCCTTTCCCTAGGCGGCCTGGACCACGCCCTGGCCCAGGGTTTGCCCAAGACGCAACCCAAGATCGTGACGATTGTGCGGGAACATGTCAAAGTTGGGCGCGCTGCCGACCACAGTAAGTTTGAGGCAGGTTATCCTGCTGCGTACGAGAAGGCTAAATCACCCAATTACTACCTCGCGATGACCTCGATGACCGGCCCGAGCGAAGCATGGTACGTCGAGCCGAGCGATTCGCATGCGGCTATCGGCGAATCGATGAAGCGAGACGATAAAGACCCGGTTTTTTCAGCCGAAATGAACCGGTTGAGCCTAGCGGACGCCGAGTACATCACGGGCGTGGAAACGATCCGAGCCCTCGCACGGCCGGAATTGAGTTTGGGCATTTTTCCAGACCTGGCCAAAACTCGGTTTTTTGAGATTAGCACCTTTCGCATTCGTCCGGGTTGTGACGGGGAATTTTCGGAAGTTGCCAAAGCAGTCATGGCCGCTATGAAACGTGCGGCGCCCAAAGCCAGCTGTCGTGTCTATGAAGTCTTGACTGGGATGCCGACGCCAACTTTCCTGATCTTCTCGTCGGTCGAAAGCTACGGTGAGTTCGACCAGCAGCTGCTCGATAACGAGGCGATGTTCAAAGGAGCGACTCCGGAGGAGCGGGAGGTACTGAAAAAGTTCAAAGAAGTCGTTGAGCGAGTCGAAAGCAACCACTTCCGCCTAGATCCGGTGCAGAGCTACGTCTCGAAAGAGACACGAGAGAAGGATCCGGAATTCTGGATGCCCAAGTAGTCGGCCAGCGAGCGGTGGATGCTCGATGGGAGTCTGCAAGACAAATGGCGGTCCATTTGTCTTTTTTCATCTGTATTACAAAAAGCCCGCCGTGAGCGCCTCGGAGCGGAATTGTAGCGCGGATAGCCGCCGATAGATGCCTCCCTCGATCGCTTGAAGTTCCTCGTGGGTCCCAGATTCCGCCACGCGCCCTTCGGCGATAACCACGATTCGGTCAACGTGGCGAATGGTAGCCAGACGGTGGGCGATGATGAACGACGTGCGCCCCTCCATCAGCTTCTCCAACGCCTCCTGAATGAGGCGCTCGCTCTCGGAATCGAGCGAACTGGTGGCTTCATCAAGGATGAGAATAGCCGGATTGCGGAGAATTGCCCGGGCGATCGCGACGCGTTGACGCTGCCCGCCGGAGAGTTTGATACCGCGATCGCCCACCAGGGTGTCGTACCCTTGCGGAAAAGTGCGGATGAATTTGTGCGCGTTCGCCAGCCGGGCCGCTTCTTCAATCTCTGCGATGGACGCTCCGGGGCGCCCGTAAGCGATGTTTTCCGCGATGCTGCCACCGAAAAGGAGCACTTCCTGGGGCACCAGCGACATCTGCGCTCGCAGCTCCGAAATCGGCAGATCGCGGGCCACCCGCCCATCGATGAGCATTCGCCCTGCGGTGGGTTCGTAGAGCCGGAGCAGGAGCGAAATCAGCGTGGATTTCCCCGCGCCGCTCGGACCCACCAACGCAATCTTCTGGCCGGGCGCTGCCGCGAGATCGATGCCGTGCAGGACTTCGACCCCTTCTCGCGACGGATATGTGAAACAGACGCCCTCGAACCTCACTTCCCCACGAAAGCGAGGCAACGACGGTGACCCGGCTGATCTCGGGCTGACCGTTACTTCACCGGTTTCCCGCAGCAATTCCCGGATGCGCTGAGTGGCGCCGATGGCCTTCTGAAGCTGGCCATAGAGTTCCGCGAACTGCCCCATCGCTCCGGCCACAAACGTGGTGTATAGAATAAAGCGAGTGAGTACGCCGAAGGTAATTTCGCCGGTCTGCAACAAATGGGCGCCGGCCCAAAGCACGAGGACAATTGAGCCGAAGAGAGCGAACACGATGAAGGCGATGAAGGCCGCGCGCAGCCGGGCTCCCCGTAGCACCGCGGCCAAGAAAGTGCGCAGGCCGGCACGATAACGGTCCAATTCATACGGCTCGTTGGTGAAGGCTTTGACGTTGGCGATTCCCTGCAGTGTCTCCTCGACGATGGTGGCGGTTTCAGCGAGGCGATCCTGAGCGTCGCGGGCTATCCGGCGGGTCTTTCGTCCGAACACAACCGCGACCACCGTCAGCAACGGCAGGCTGGCCAGCATGATGCCAGTAAGCTTGAGCGATGTGGCCGCGATCAGAGCGATGCCCCCTGCCAGGAGCGTGCTCTGCCGGAGAAATTGAGGGAGGATCGAAATGAGGGCGTCCTCGATCTGTGTCAAATCAGCTGAGAGTCGGCTCGCGAGTTCACCGACTCGGCGTTGGGCGAAAAAAGTCATAGGCAACGAGATCAGTCGTGCATAGGTGTCTTGTCGAAGATCCACGAGGCCGCGCTGACCGACACTTGAAAAGGACAACGTATGGAAGAACAGGAATCCGGCCTGTATCGCGAGGGTTCCCAGGAGAAGCAGGGCGGTTCGATCCACGCCCGTCATGCCTCCGCCGCGGTTCTGGACGACTGCCGCGTCCACGATGCTGCCGGCGAGGTATGGGAACGCCAGGCTGAGCAGGCTGGAAATGAAGAGCGAGGCAAGGGCCGCACTGAAGCGGGCCCGATAGGGGCGCAAGTAGCGGAACAATTCGAGCGCCTGCCGTACCGATTCGCGGTCGAGCCTGGCTTTCGGCAATTCGATTCCTGCCTGGTCATTCCTTGAGTAACGCGACACACCCCGATCCTAGCGGTCCTTGCTCCTCGTGTCATGGGAACGGTCCAAGAATCATCCAAATGACCTGTCTATTTATCCCTTTTCCCTCCGGGGCTTGAGAGCGTGCGTGTCGAGACACACGGCTGGCGCCCTGAGCTACTTCCCTGCGGCGCTCCGTGCCTTACGAGCGCACGTTTCTCAACAAATTCGCTATACGCGATACGCGATGCGCTCTCATTCACTTTCTCATTGAAACGCTCCGAGAAAGAATTAGCTTCGTGGCAATGCACAAAGAAAGGCAATTCCCCATCGACTGCGGGGCCTTAGACGCACTCTTTTGCATCCCTCAGATTTCCGGATCCATTGGACCCCACCATCGCCATCGATGCGCAAAGGCCGGCTTCACGTTGATTGAACTTCTGGTGGTCATTGCCATTATTGCAATCCTGGCGGGCATGCTGTTGCCGGCACTGGCTAAGGCCAAGACTAAGGCACAGGGTATTCAGTGCATGAGTAACACCCGCCAAGTGATGCTGGGGTACCTCATGTATGCTCAGGACAGCAGTGATCGTGTGGTCAATGCCCAGGAATGGATCGGAGCGAGTTGGCTCGATTGGGGGACGTCATCCGACAACACGAATCTCACAGTTCTGCTCGATGACAAGCTGGGACGGTTGGCGAAGTACTTTGGGAAGGCCAGGAATATCTACAAATGCCCGGCTGACAGGTTTGTGAGCAGTGACCAACGCAAAAAAGGCTGGTCTGAGCGAGTGCGGAGTATCTCGATGAATGCCTTCTCGGGATACCCAGTAGCCAATGAAGACCCCTCCAGCTTTAACCGTTGGCAACCATTCCAAAAAATGTCCGACATCAAGGCCAAAGGGGCTTCTGGGATATTTGTATTGCTCGATGAGCACCCTGATTCCATCAACGACGGCTGGTATATTGTCGTGGGAAGAGATTGGGGGGGTGCCTATGCATGGACAGACATTCCATCCACTCTTCATAATGGTGCGGGCGGTTTTGCGTTTCTGGATGGCCACTCGGAGATTAAGCGATGGGCTGGCAAAATGCGTTCACCCTTATGGACGTCCGTGACATTCAAAGATCGACACGCAGGCATGCTCAAGGCTGATACGGACCTGGATAAACGAGATATCGATTGGGCCAAGGACCGGATGGCGGATGAGAAGTGAGGCACATTGAAGGTCGCTGAGTAAATCCAGACTGGCACTTCGCGGAAAAGCGGGTAGGTTGCCATTCGACAAATCTGCGTTTTACTTGATGCCGCTCTTCCTGGTGCGTTGCCTGATATGGATTCCGTTGTGTATCGCGCAATGGGAAGCGTGCGCGGCGTCTATTCGGATTTCCGAATTGATGGCCAGCAATCACCGGACTTTGCAGGATGAGGACGGGGATTCGAGCGATTGGTTTGAGCTGGAGAATTTGTCGAACCAGCGAGTGGATCTCACGCGATGGGTGATCCGCTCGGATTCCGGGACTGCGTCGGGTTGGATTTTTCCGGCAACAAATTTGGCACCCCAGGGAAGGTTAGTGGTATTCGCGTCGGGAAAGAATCGGAGCACGCCCGGGAAAATCCTCCACACGGACTTTCGGCTGATTGCGACTGGGGGCAATCTCCAACTTCGACTGCCCGACGGCGGTACAATCATTGACGAGATTCGTTACCCGCAACAGCACCCCGATGTTTCGTATGGCGTTGGCCTGGAGCCCCTGGCCGAGTCGCTCATTACGTTGGGAAATCGGGGAGAGGCTTGGGTGCCATTGGATGATCGGATGGGCACTGCGTGGACCACGATCGAAGGGGCTGCCGCCGCTGGGCCCTGGATTGCCGTCACCAACGGAGTCGGATACGAAGATGCTTCCGGACCGCCTCCGGGATTATTGACCTTCTGGAATTTCAATAACCCCTCGGTGCCTTCCGCCATTCCAGACAACAGCGGGTATGGCTATGTGGGAAAAGTGGTCCGAGCGCAGTATGGTGTCGACACATCGGGGCGAACCGGGACAGGCGGAGATCGCGCCCTGTTTCTTCCCGGGAATGCGTTGGTCGATTTCTCGGCGCGATCCACCCAGCTCTTTGCGATGGCGATTGCCCATAACGCCATCACGCTCAGCCTATGGATCAAGGGATCCGCCAGCCAGCCCTCCCCGGACAGTCTTTTTTGGGCTGGCAGCCAGGCGGATGGAGGCGGAACTCGTTCTCTGAATGCGCACGTTCCGTGGAGTGACCGTGTCGTCTATTGGGACACCGGTTGCTGTGACTTAGGGGAACACCGGCTATCCATGGCAGTGCCGGACGAGAGTCTTTGGCGCCTGCAGTGGAACCACTATGCATTTAGCAAAAATGGGCCGGTCAAACAGGTTTGGATCAATGGCAAGCTCACCGCCGAGACGGTGAATCGCCAACCCCTAGCAGCCATTCGCAGCTTCTATCTAGGCGCCGGCTCCGCCGCTGGCGGGAGCGGTTATCATGGGTTCGTCGATGATGTTTCAATTTGGGACCGCGCCCTCACGCCAGCGGAAATCAGAACCCTCGCAAGGGGAACATCCCCCAACGATTTTCGAACAATCGGCGAACATGGGATTACCGATGTTGGGGAATCCTTGCGCGCGGTTAGTAGCAGCCTCTACCTTCGGTACCCGTTCTCAATCGATCCCGATCCGGTCAGACGGGCAGACACATTGCAGCTCCGCGTGGAATATAACGACGGGTTCATTGCCTATATCGATGGAAAAGAGGTGTTCCGCCGAAACGCGCCCGCAGTGGCATCTTTTAATGCAGCGGCTTTGGAAAAACTTCCCGATGGCTGTCCCATGGGGTTCGAAATCCTCGACATTTCCTCGGCCATTCCTCTGTTGAAATCGGGAGCCAATGTCCTGGCGGTGCAGGCCCTCAATTCGAGTATCGGGGATCCCCTATTTCTCTTCTTTGCGGAACTCACCGGTTCCCGGCGTCGCGAGGGCCGATTCTTCATTGCTCCCACTCCGGGTGACGTCAATCCATCCGGCACCGGAGGTCTGGTGGAGGCGGTCCAGTTCACACCACCGGGCGGCGTCCTGTCGGGACCGATGGATGTGCGATTGAGTACACGGACCCCCGGAGCCTCGTTGATCTACACCCTGGACACAACAGTGCCATCGCCGATGAACGGAATTCGCATCGACGGACCCCAAACGACGGTTCGAATCAACAATACTTCCACGCTACGCGCCACGGCGGTGCTGGCCGATTTCGAACCCGCGCCGCTCGAAACCCGCACGTGGCTCTACGCAGATCGAGTGGGCCAGCAGACTCGCCCGAAACAAGTTCCAGCCCGATGGCCGGATTCGTCACCGGCGGATTTTGAAATGGATGTGCGAATCTTCACCAACACTTTGCCCGGATTCGGGCTCGCCTCGTCCCTCGCTTACATCCCGTCGGTTTGTCTCACGCTGACGCAGGCGGATTTGTTTGGTACGGCGGGATTATATCCGAATGCGACGCAGAGGGGCACCGCCTGGGAGCGACCTGCGAGTCTTGAATGGGTGAATCCCGACGGCAGCATTCGCTTTCACCAGAATGTGGGCTTGGAGATTCATGGTAATATCTCCCGGGACAACTCATTTACTCCGAAGCATTCGTTTGCGCTGCGATTTCGCGCGGAATACGGCCCCGCACGGCTCAATGAACCCCTGTTCCCGGGTTCGCCCGTTCGCCGTTTCAAAAATCTCATTCTCCGAGGCGGCTCCACGGACACCTGGCCTGTCACCGAATGGACAGATGGTCCGGTCGATGGTGTCCTGCGCTGGTATCGAAAGGACGCCAGTTATATCCGCGATCAGTGGGTTCGGGACGCTCAGATTGACATGGGCCACGCTTCGGCTCATGGCTCCTTTGTTCACGTGTATCTCAATGGACTGTATTGGGGATTATACAACCTCTGTGAACATCCCGACGAGAATTTCGCTGCGGATCACCTGGGGGGCAGTGCGGAGGATTATGACGTGCTCAATGATTTTTCGGAGTTGCGTTCCGGGACTCGTGCTGCCTGGGATCAGTTGATTGCGTTGAGCTCCCGCAATCTTGCCCAGGTTGTGAACTACGAACTATTGCTCGGCAACCACGCGGATGGCACACGGAACCCGACGATCCCAAGACTTCTCGATGTCACCAATCTGGTGGACTACATGATATTGCATATCGCGATCGGCGCAGACGACTGGCCCAACCACAACTGGTGGGCGGTGCGTTCTCGAATGGAGGACAGTCCAGGATTCCAGTTCTTCGCCTGGGACCAGGAAATCTCGATTAACTCCTTGATAAAGCAGCACAGTTCCTGGGGGCCGCTGTACGCCTCGGTGTCGGCCGACGGCACCCCTGCCTATATTTATTCACGATGCCGCACGAGTGCGGAGTTTCGACAATTGTTTGCCGATCGCGTCGAACATCATCTCTTCGGCGCCGGTGCCCTGACGCCTTCGAACAATATCGTTCGTTGGGATCGTCGAATTGAGGAGATTGATAAAGCCGTCGTGGCGGAAAGCGCGCGTTGGGGGGACTATCGGCGGCCGTCCAAACCCTATCGGCGGGAAGTCGAATGGATGAGCAATCATATATGGATGCGACAGGTGTTTTTCCAATCAAATCAAAGTATTGCTGTCCGCCGATTTGTCCAAGCGGGTCTTTATTCGACCAACCGGCCGCCAACGCTGGATTTTGAGGCCGGCTCTTCGAAGGGTTCGTCTCAAGTGCGATTGCAAAACCCGAATGCAACCGGCGTGATTTATTTCACCACGAATGGTGTTGATCCGCGAGTCCTGGGCGGGGGTGTGTCGCCCGACGCCATTTCTTATACGCAATCCATCCCAATAACGGGACCGTTGTCCGTTCTGGCGCGAATTCGCATCGGCAGCCTCTGGAGCACACCCGCTGCGGGACGGTACTACCGGCAACAGGATTGGTCGGCACTGCAACCCTCTGAAATCCAATATCATCCGGACGACTGGCATGGCATCGACGGGGACGAGTTTGAATTTATTGAGTTGGTAAACACGGGTGTTACGCCCCTGCAACTTGCCGGGGCCCGCCTGACGGGTGGGATTCAATTTGTCTTCGATTCTGGAAGCATTCTCTCTCCTGGGGAGGTTTGTTTGCTGGTTCGGAATGAAATGCGGTTCCGAGAGCGGTATCCCGGTCTTCGAATTGTCGGAGTCTTCGATGGAAAACTTGCCAACGCCGGCGATACGATCGGTTTCCGCGATCCCTTTGGCACCTATTTGTGGACGATCCAATACCTGGACCTTTCGCCGTGGCCGGTGGCCGCAGATGGCAAAGGCAATTCCTTACAGAGGTCTTCGGCTTCGGTGACAGTGGATCATCCAACTGCGTGGCAGGCGGGTCCTCCGACACCGGGGACCGCATTCACGAAGCCGCCGGCAGGCTCAGTTCTTCACGCGGCAACGCTACCGTTGGGTAAGGTGGAACTTCGTTGGGACCCAACTCCGGGGCAACGCTACCGATTGGAGCAGACTTTCAGTCTATCCTCACCGGACTGGCAGGTGGTTGAGCAGTTTGCCGCGTCAGATCCTGTAACGACGGTTTGGCGGGAAGTAGAACTCTCGAATGGCGCGGCTCGATATTATAGGCTGGTTTGGCAGTGAAATGTCCACGTCACCCCCCTAGATGCGGGGTAAGTGGCGTGCCAGAGTTGGATCAACTCCGCCCTGCGGTCCATTTCGTGCAGGGCGATATTCACCGCGTGCATCTTGCTGGAGGTGCCCGTAGTGGCCATCACCCTTTCGAGAAAGGTTATCAATGTGCATCGTCATCTTCATGGCAGCTAAAGTATGGAATTGATGCTATACCAGCAATGCCTCATCAAAGAGAAACGAAAGCGGGTGGAGGTCGGAGCATCTGCGCCCAACGAGGCACTCGCCACCGAACTGCCGACGGCGGTCAAGACGGAGCAATTCGCGACGCTCAAGCCGTGGCCCGTTGGCGAGACGGCCGAATGAGGGTCGGAATTGTTCGAGACGAAACGGCGACTGCAGTAACTCTGATTCAACCGATCGGGCAGATTGAAGTGCTTTTGCGCGCGGACATTTGGCGCTTCACGCGTGGAGATGGGGCTTCATTCCCAGCCGGCAGGAGGATTTGCATTCGCGCTTAAGAAACATTCATCGGTTATGATCGATGTCGCGACAAGGGATACGGAATATAGCCAATCCTTCCAAGGGTCTCGCGGCAACTGAACTCGCTCCATAGCCTCCGAATACATGACAACCTTTTGTTGCACCTGCAACAAAAGGTTGTAGGGCTGGAGACAGTGCGGGTTCTAGGGCTCACGTGAAAACTAGTGTCTCGCCGGACAGCAGGCAGCTACGGGTGCGAGCCGCACCCGTTGCCAGAGCGCCAAGTCCTTTTCGCGGTTGGCGGCGCGTTTGCTCGCGATCACGCGCGACAAGGGCCGGACGCGCACGGACACATTCTCCAGGTGGCCAGCGGCATCGTTTCCATTCGGTCTCAAAGGATCGCAGGCCATCCGGATGGAAGATGGCATTGACCTGCGTGCCGTCATTCAGTTCGTAGAGAGTTCGCGCACGGATGGTCCCACCCAGCCGCCGCACGATGGAAAGGAGCCGGACGTATTGGCGATACGGCAGCCGCACCCAGAAGTCGTAATCCACAGTCATCAAAGGCGTGCCTCGTTCAAAGCACGGCCATCGCACCGATGAGAATCTCGCTCGGAACGCGATGTTCGCCGTATTATAGGGAGAGTTGTCTTGAATTATGTTGGCGCATGAACGCGTCTTGCACCAATCCGGAAAGTGACATGAATTTCGAATCAAGCAAGCGAGCGAAAGTCGCCGAACGGACTCGAGGCGATGGACCGCCTG
>SIBK01000081.1 GCA_009695205.1 Pedosphaera sp.
CGCTGGTCAGAACAGGGTGCTGAAAACATCCTCGCCCTCCGCTGCATCCATAGCAGTCGACGCAATAACGAATTCTGGAAACATCGCCTAAACCAACACGTCGCTCGCAACGACTCCCTGGCTCTGGCTGCTTAAATGAAGATTTTTGTCCTGCACCCTCCCGCCGACACGGCCTCCAAATTCACTTGCCACCCCCAGCTGACTGAAGGAGTGTGATGTATATTCACCAGATTCAATCAACTAAATCGCCACAATCGAGGAGCGTCAATAAAGCGAATTCCGTTTCCATGATGAGTTATTTTAGAGCGACACCTCGATTCAGATTCTGGCGAAGACCTCACGGTGACAATGTCCGTTCTCGATCAACTCGAATGGAATGGGGGACGATAGCCCTTGCCTTGCTCGCTGGCCTCCTCGAATTGTCGGCGCAAAATCCGGCGGAGACCTCCAAAACCGGGCGCGGGCCAGACAAGAACGACTGGGCGTTCAAGCCAATTGCCAATCCCGCCGTTCCCGACGCGAAACAAGCCGGCTTGGTATTGACACCCGTCGATGCGTTCATTCTCGCCAAACAGGAGGCGCAGGGCATTGAGCCGGCGCCTCTGGCCAATCGCCGTGCGTTCCTCCGCCGCGCAGCTTTCGATGTAACCGGTCTGCCTCCCACGCCTGAAGAGATGGAAGCTTTCCTGACCGACAATTCTCCGCAAGCTTACGAAAAAGTCGTGGACCGCTTGCTCGATTCACCCCAGTACGGTGAGCGATGGGCGCGGCATTGGCTCGATGTTGTCCGCTTTGCCGAGACCGACGGTTTTGCCATCGATGAAGAACGTCCGACCCTCTGGCGCTACCGGGATTATGTCGTCCGGGTGTTCAATGAGGATCGTCCATTCGACCGTTTCATCTGTGAGCAACTGGCCGGAGACGAAATGGACGCCGGGAGCGAGGGGATTGTCGCCACCGGCTTTTACAGGCTCGGGCCGTGGGAGGCCGACAATATGGTGCCGGAAAACAAACGGCAGGACTACCTCAACGAAATCACCGACGCGATTGGGTCCGTCTTCCTGGGGCTGACAGTGGGCTGTGCCCGGTGTCACGATCACAAATACGACCCTGTTTCCATCGAGGATTATTACAGCCTGCAGGCGTTTCTCGCCCCATTAAAGCGCGCTGAGCCCGCCGCCAAATTTCTCGAAGCGGAAAAACGGGGTGAGTTCCACTCGCAATACGCCAAAGCCGAGGAAGAAATGCTCCGACGACAGCGCACATTGTCCAAGTTGCGGACCTCCTTCAGGCCGCGGGTCGCGTCCATTCTTAAAAAGGCAGCCGCGGACGTGGACGACAAGCAATTCGATGAAGCCTTTGGGAAAGATCCCTCATTCACCAAGGACGAAATAGATCAATTCAACCGGCTCAAGATGGCGGTTGGGGAGTTCAAAGGGCCTGCGCGTTTCAAAGCCGTGGCCTGTGCGGTAGCCAATCCCACGGACGATGAACTGGTACCGGAGACTCGTGTGCTCAAGGGCGGAAGTCTGACTTCCCCGTTACAACGCGTCACGCCGGCGTTCCTTTCCGCTGTCCCGGCATGGTCGGCGGAATGTTTCGAAGAGCAGCCCAAACTAAAATCCGCGGCCACCGGGCGGCGCAAAGTTCTCGCTCAATGGATTGCCAGCCCGAAGAACCCACTGACCGCCCGCGTGCTGGTCAATCGAGTCTGGCAGCACCACTTTGGAGTGGGGATTGTCGCAACGGCTAACGATTTTGGGGTAAACGGCTCTGGCGCGAGCCACCCCGAGTTGCTCGATTATCTGGCGACCCGCCTGATCGAAAACGGCTGGCGGCTCAAGCCCCTCCACCGGCTTCTTCTCTTGTCGCGAACGTACCAGCTGTCCTCCCGTCATCCTCAACACGAAGCGTGTGCCAAAATTGATTCCGACAACCGGTCGTTGTGGCGTGCTGATTTCCGGCGGTTGGAGGGCGAAGTCCTCCGGGATTCCATGCTGGCCGTCAGTGGCCGGTTACTCACCATCCCTGGCGGACCCGGCTTTTTCGACGAGTTGCCCCCGGAAATGGGTCGCGATTTCGACATGTTCAAATGGGATCCTTCCGAAGAGGATCAGCGCCGTCGCCGCAGTCTCTACCAGTTTCAACGCCGCAACCTGATAGTCCCGATGATGGAATCCTTTGACGCGGCCGACATGTCCGCTTCGTGCCCCCGCCGGGGCGCTTCAGTCACCACTCCGCAGGTCTTCACTCTTTTTAACAGCAATTTCGCTTACGAAACCAGCCGGCATTTTGCCCGGCGCGTGCAACGCGAAGCCGGACCGGTGCCGCGCCGTCAGATAGAATGGGTTTTTAGCTTTGCCTTTGGCAGGAGGCCAACCGTGTCTGAACTGGAGGCGGGTGCCCGCTTCCTCGAGAAACAGTCCGGCGCGGAAACGGCCGACAACGAACCTTCGAAGGCGCTGGCTGACTTTTGCCTGGTGGCCTTGAACACCAATGAATTTCTATATTTGGAATAATGCGAATCTCGCCCTTCAATTCACGACCGATGCCATCGCCACACCCTGCCGAAGCACGGCGAGATGGGTCGCGGATGTTTGGCGCGGCAAGAATTTGAGTTAACTATCATGAAAACGCACAGGCATTTGAATGCCAGCAGCCTCCTCGACCGACGCGGGTTCATCTACCAACTTGGCTCGGGCGTCGGCTCCGTGGCCTTGAGCTGGTTGCTGAATCAGGATCGAGCCGCCGCCGCCGAAGCACTTGGGTCCAACCGCACCCTCAATCCGCTGCTGGCCAAACAACCGCATTTTCCGCCGCGTGCCAAGTCCTGCATCTTCCTAATGATGGAGGGTGGGGCCAGTCACATGGACACGTTCGACCCCAAACCCAAACTAAAGGAAGTGAGTGGGAACATTTTCAAACGCGACGACAAGCTGAAGTCGAATCAGAATAACGGGGACCGTTTTTTCACGTCGTCGCCGTTCGCATTTCAGCGCTATGGCCAGTGCGGGAGGGAGGTCAGCGAACTGTTCAGGAATGTGGCGACCCGCGTGGATGACCTCGCCTTCGTTCGTTCGGTTTATGCCGAGAGCGACAATCACCCGGCCGCCCTGTTCCAGTTCCTGACCGGTAACGCCTTTCAAGGCAGCCCCTCGATCGGCTCCTGGGTGGCTTATGGCCTGGGCACGGTGAACCAAAATCTTCCGGCCTTTGTGGTGCTCCGGGACGGACAACCTTTCGGCGGCACGGCCACATGGGGCAACGCTTATCTTCCCACATGTTACCAGGGAACCCAGCTCCGCAGCGGCGCGATTCCCATCCTCGACCTGCAACCGCCCGAGGAGATCGGTCGTCAGCGCCAGCGTGACAGCCTCGATCTGTTGCAGATGATCAACCGCGAACACAGCCAGCGGAATCCCACCCATCCGGATCTGGAGGCGCGCATGGCCAGTTACGAACTAGCATTCCGGATGCAGACCGAGGTGCCTGGCACGCTCTCCATTGAGGGCGAACCAGAGTCTATCCGTAAACTTTATGGAGTGGATCAGGAAAAGACCAAGGCATTCGGAACGCGCTGTCTCCTGGCCCGCCGCCTGGTGGAGCGCGGAGTGCGTTTCGTGCAGTTATGGTCGGGTGGATGGGATTCGCACGACGACATCCTTAATGGCCACCGCAAAGCAGCCGAACGGGTGGATGTTCCCATTGCCGGACTGATTCAGGACCTCAAGCAACGCGGGTTGCTGGACGAAACCCTGGTGGTCTGGGGCGGTGAATTTGGCCGCACTCCCGACACAAACGAGGGCAATCACAAGAAACAAAAACCCGGCCGGGACCACAATCCCGGGGCCATGACCATGTGGTTCGCCGGTGGCGGCACCGCCGGGGGAACCCTCATTGGCGCAACGGACGAGATAGGCAACAAGGCTGTCGAACAGCGGCAAAGTCTGAAAGATGTTCATGCCACTTTACTCCACGTCCTCGGCCTCGACCAATCGAAGCTCACCTACTACCATGCCGGCCGTTTCAAACAATTGACCGACACGGGCGGAACGGTCATCCGCGATATCCTTGCATGACAGATTGAGCGCTGCTTCGCAGTTGAATCCGTGCGTTGCCATTGGCAATCTGGGCCCGGATGAATCGTCTCGCCCGCGCCCGGGAAGTGTTCGACATCGAGATCGCCGCGCTCAAGGCGGTGCGGACGCAACTGGATGGCGCGTTTTCGGCAGCCGTGGCGCTGGTCACGACCGCGGTCGCACAACGCGGCAAAGTGATCATTGTCGGCATCGGCAAATCGGGCAATGTCGGTCGAAAGATTTCCGCAACACTCACCAGCACCGGCTCGACCAGCGTGCTGTTGAACAGCGTCGATGCCCTGCACGGCGACCTCGGAATCGTGAGCGACGGTGATGTGATTCTCGCCCTGAGTTACTCCGGCGAGTCCGAGGAATTGCTGAACTTGATTCCCGCGCTGAAACGCTTCGACGTGAAAATCATTTCCTTCACAGGGCCGGCGAAATCGACCCTGGCTCGCTATAGCGACGTGGTCGTGAACGTGTGCGTGCCGAAGGAGGCGTGCCCGTTCAATCTGGCGCCGACCGCCAGCACGACGGCGATGCTCGTCATGGGGGACGCGCTGGCCATGGCCGTGTTGCAAGCGCGCGGTTTCAAGCAAAGCGATTTCGCGAAATATCATCCCTCCGGCGCCATCGGACGCGCGTTGCTCGTGCAGGTGAAAGACATCATGCGGAGCGGCGCGCGTAACGCTGTCGCGTCGCAACGCCTGAAAGTCCGGGATGCATTGATGGTAATGACGAAAGCGAAATCCGGCAGTCTCAGCGTGGTCGACGAGCGCGGCAAGCTGGTGGGCGTGTTCACCGACGGCGATTTCCGCCGGCACATGGGGTGCGATACCGAGTTGCTCTCCAAACTGCTCGAAAACGTGATGACAAAGAATCCAATTTATGTCCTCGACGAGGCACTGGCGGCCGAGGCGCTGAAGGTGTTCAAGGATCGCAACATTGATGACCTGATTGTGATGAATTCCAGGATGCAGCCGGTTGGCCTGATCGATTCTCAGGATCTGCCAAAGCTCAAGCTCATGTAGTGGCTGGTTCGTTGTCTGTCGTCCGTTGCGGGTTGTCATCGGGCTTCTGACCACGGGCCACGGACAGCGAATGTCTGCACTCTTGCCCGCCGCGTCGTATCTGATTACGAATCGCTCATGCCCACAATTTTCACTGCATCCATCGCTGCTTTTCTTACCGCCGCGCTTGCCGGCTGCGGTGCCCTCTAACGACCCGAACCATCAACAGCAGCAATGCCCGCCATGCAAACATCTGAGCGCTTCCAGGGACAAATCATACACACCGCAAAACTCGATTACCTGCTGTTCCTGCCGGACAGCTATAGAAAGAGCGGCAAAAATAAGTGGCCTTTGATGCTTTTCCTGCATGGCGCAGGGGAACGTGGCGCCAATATCGACACGGTTGCAGTCCACGGCCTGCCGAAGATCGCGAAGGCGAAAAAGGATTTCCCTTTCATTCTCGTCTCGCCGCAATGCCCGGCCGAACGCACATGGAAAGACGATGAGTTGCTCGCACTGCTCGACGAAGTCATCGCGAAACACAACGTGGATAGGGCTCGCGTTTATGTGACCGGTCTCAGCATGGGCGGTTACGGTTCATGGAGTTTGGGAACGAGGCATCCCGAACGTTTCGCCGCCGTTGCGCCGATCTGCGGAGGAGGCGATCTAAGTCCGGTGCTGCTCGCAAGCAAGGCGAAGAAAGCCGCGATGAAATCTTTGGGCATATGGGCCTTTCACGGCGCGAAAGATCCCGTCGTCGCGCTCGAAGAATCCCAGCGGATGACGAACGCGGTCCGGGGTGCCGGATGCAACGATGTGAAGCTCACCGTCTATCCCGAACTGAAGCATAACTCGTGGACGAAGGCCTACAACGAACCGGAACTATGGAACTGGTTTCTCGCACACACGCGGGCCAAGTGAGGGCGTCGACCATGTCAGCAGGAAGTCCCATTGCTTTTCGGATCAATCGCCGTGCCACACGAAACCATCGATGAAAGGAACATTCTCTGTTTCAGAGACACGGCTCATTCCCACGCCGCGTCGAAGCCTCTGTCCTGCCAACCTGCGTCGTCGCAGACCTCACTTTAGGGCGGCAATCAAGTAGACTGTGCCGGCCACACCGATGAGCAGCGAACCGCCGAGCACCGTCGCCAGCGAAATCCATTCTCGACCCGCTTCATCGACGCGGGCATTGCGCGCAAGTTTCAATCCCAAAAATACCGCCAGCACGACCATTTGATGGCCGAGTTCGACGCCCAGGCTGAATGCGGCGAGGGCAAGCCCGATTACGACTCCGCTCATGCCGTTCATCGCCTCGAGCAGTCCGCTGGCAAAGCCCAATCCGTGGACCAATCCGAAGAAAAACGCCGTCGCGAGCCGCACCTAGCCACGACTGCGCTGCGGACAAAGCAGATTGGCCACGGCCACGAACACGATGCTTCCGGCAATCATCGGCTCGACAATGTGCGACGGCAGCCGGACGATGTTCAACACCGAGAGCGTGAGCGTGAGGGTGTGCGCCAGCGTGAAGGCCGTGACGACTTTGACCAAATTCCAGAACGTGACCGCCCCGAGGACAAGGGCGCATACAAACAGCAGATGGTCGTAGCCGCTCAAGATGTGCCCGATGCCGTGGTGGACGTACTGTTGCACGATCCGGCCGCGATCCAACGGCGCGGCAGCCACGGACGGTGCGGCACTTGTCCAGTCGCAATCGAACACCAGCGGCTGCTGTCGCGACAACAGCAGCCCCTCGTGCGCGGGCCGGTCTTGCTGACAAATCCGCGCAATGTAACTGGCCTCCCAGGAATTGCCCGGAGCAAATTCGATTTCGTTCAACACGTCTTTCTCGATGCGCAGCCGGACGGGCCGCGTTGTCCCGGTGAACTCGAACTGATAAACGACCCATTCGTTTCGCAACGCCTCGATCTTGAGTGACGTGCCCGTCAATCGCCGTTCATCCGCGAAAACCCTTAGATGCCGGAGCAGATACTGGCCGTGACGCTGCCTGACTTCCTCGAGCGAGTTAGCCTTGGGCTTATCGCTGACGTCAAATGCCTCCGCCACCAACATTTCCTCGCCGGATACGCGCATCTGAACGCGAATCGTGTTGGGAAGAATCTGGAGGTCGAGCGCACCTTGCGCGACGGGATGCGCCGACAACGAGAAACCGGCCGCAAGCCAAGGGGGAGCAGAATGAGTAACTTGCGAAACGTATTCATCTGTGAACGTGGAATGAGTTGTAACGCGCGTTGACCATCAACGCCTGTTTTAGAAATTCGCGTCCGCGAACAAGGTCCCCGGCGCGCGAATGGCTCATCCCAACATGAAACAGCAGATGCGCGTCCTGCGTTCCCAAAGCCAGCGCACGGGTCATCTCTTCGACGGCGCGAGCATGCTCGCAGTTCTTATAGAGCGCCCACGCCAGCGAATCGAGGGCATAGACGCTACGGCGAACTTCGAGGTCTTTGCGCGCCCACCGTAGCGCTTCCGCAGGGTTTTCTTGCGCGTCGGAATAAAAGCCGGCCAGATGATGATAGTAGTGGGCGTTGCCTTGTCCGACGGATTTCAAATAGGCGTCCCGTGCCCGGTTATACCACGGCATCGCGTCGGCGGACTTGCCCATGAACTCATATACGTCGCCGAGCGCTTGATAAAATTCACCGCGCGGCACGCAGGCTATGACTTTCTGGTAGAGCCCAGTCGCCTCGTCAAATTTTCCCTGCGCCGCCCGCAACTCGGCAAGGTGTTCGAGCACGAGATAGCTTTCCGGCTGGAGTTTTTGCGCGGCCTCGTATTGCTCGGCTGCTTTTTCCACAGAGCCAGTCCGAAAATAAATTTCACCGAGCCTTACACGCTGCCACACGGTTTCACCGGGCATCCCGACATTCTGCCGCAGGAGTTCGATGGCCTTTTGGTTGTCACCTTTCAATTCTGCCAAGTGCGCCAACCGCGCTCGCACGGCCGGCGTTGTTTCGTAGGTGGTAAGCTTTTCGTAGATGGTTTCGGCCTCAGCGTAGTTGCCCAACTCGAGTTGTGTATCGCCGGCGATGGCGAGCGCGGCGGTGTTGCGCGGGTCAAGGCGTGGGCTCGCTGAGCGAGTGCGAGCGCTTCACGGAAATGATGAAATTCAAATTCTGCCAGCGCCATCGCAGCCAAGCCCGACGGATTTTGTGCGGCGGGCACGGCAGCCAGTGAAGCGTGGGCGGCCTGCGCGGCGCGATCCAGCCAGACCAGGTTACCCGTTTCGCGCATCTGCGTGACGCAGGCCGTCGCCAGCCGGTTGAGCGCGACCGAATCGAGTGGATCACTCGTCACGCGCTGCTCAAGAAAGTGAAGTGTCTCGGTGGCGGAATCAGCGGCGAAACAACGTAACGTGGCGAGTCCGAGCGTCAGCAAAATCACCGCGCGCACCGGACCTCCGCGCCGATCGCACGCGACGACCGGCGCGGAGCTGTTGAGTGTGCCGCTGCAATTCAGCGGCACGGTCCGGTTAGTTGCGAGTGTTGTCATCAATCACTCCGGAGTCGCGCGGCTGGTGTGACGGTGCGAAGAACGGGAACGTGTTTCGGAACGTCAGGTCGTTGTCATTGACGTTGTCGCCGGTGGTCAGACCCTCGTTGGTGATGAGGAAGAGAAGTGTGTCAATTACGTCGGCGGTCGGGCGGCGTCCGTTCGGGAATCCCGCGCCGGAATTGTTCCCGCCTTGGGAGCCGGAGTTCGATATCGCGGTGTCGAGGCGAAGCATGTCGCCCTTACTGACCGCCACGCTGGCGAGGATGCCGATGTGCGCTGCGTCGGTACCGAGAGCGGTCAGGGTGGCGACAATGTCTCCGGCGAACTTTCCAGCGGCATCCTGCTGTGTGGTGGCGCGATTGTATTCATTCTTTCGCGGGAAGGGGATCAACGCCGTGTTAACCGCCGGCACGCCCATCCGATCAATCGCGACAAAACCGTCGTCATCGAACGGGTCGGACTCGTCGGATCGACGCGTGTGGCGCCCGCGCAACGTCGTGGCGCTCACGCCGATGACGTTACCTGCCGCGCCTTTCAGTAGCGCCGCCGGCACGCTGAGTGTGATCATTTGCACGTTATAGCCAGCGAACGTGTCGCGTCCGCGGTTGAGCAGGCTGACGTCCGGCGTGCCACCCAGGACGGACCCGACGAACCGGTTGAAGGCCGGAATGTCAAAGAAGAACGGATCATCCGTCAGCCCCGCGAAGAACGAGATACCCGTCGCCGCATCCGTTGTTACCACCCGAGTTGCCGCGGTAGGCGAGGTGGCTGACGACACCGTCGTTGACGCCGTGAACCGAATCGTTTCGTGTTTCTTTTTCCCGTTGATCGTGATGTGCGCGGTTTGTGGCAACGAGCGCGAAGTCTGCTCGTCGAAGTTGATCAGAATGACCTTGTCGGGCTTGGCGTAGCCGGTGTTTTCGATGTTAAGGCGGAACAGCACATCCTTGTCGAACCCGCCGAGATTTGAGTTTTCGCCCGGCACGATGAAGGCATGAACGTCAAAGGCGAGGATCACCTTTGAGTTGTCGTTTGGATCGAGGAACGTGTAAACGTCGGCGATGTCAACGGCCTGGTCGGACTCGACCAGGGGTGCTTCCGCGTGGTCGGCGGCCGACGCGCGGAACGGAGTTGCGAAGTTCGCGGCCAGCAGCCCGAGGACGCAGCAACAGGAGTGGATGGTTGTACTTTTCATTTTTAAACTTTCTTTGGTTTGGTGTCTAAAACTCTGTCTTCTTCAAATTCCCCGATTCGCGTCAGATAGACTCCGGCGACCGGAGAAGTGTTTTCGCGAAGGGAACGGCCTTCATTGGCGATTTACAGAATACATTACGCGCGCAACTCCCGAACGGATGCAGGGGGATTGAGAAATCCATTCCGCAGACATATTCCGCGGCGCTAACCGCTTAAACAGCAGGACCGTTACACGGACGGTTCATGGGAGTGTTGTGCGGGGCGGTCGCGAAACTCACAGCCGACGCCGCAGGTAAATTCTGTGGATGGGGTCTTCGGCCTGACGGTTCGGGGTTTCTTTGCAATTCCCTGAAGATTGACCAATCTCCAGCCCGCCGACTGGAAGTCGGCGACGCGGCGGTGAGAAAATTGCATCACGAAATGGGGCATAACGCCCCTGGATTGGGGGGAAACAGACCGGCTTCGAACAAATTCGCGTGATTCGCGGCTGTCAGGACGTATCCTCCGGGCGACGAATGCACACCAGCGAGCAGATCACGCGTAAGAGCGCCTCGAATCTTGCTCTTGCCTTCATCCTCCTACCGGAGGCCAAGCGGCAGGCCATGACCGCCCTATACGCTTTTTGCCGGGAAGTGGACGATATCGCCGACGAAGATTCTTCTCCCGTTGCCCAACGCCGCGAGGAACTGAACCGTTGGCGGGAAGACATCCAGCGCACGTGCGCAGGAGGCGAGTCGAAATTCGGCATCAATCGCGAACTGGCGCCGTTTGTGGCTAAATACCGGCTGCCCTTCAATCTGTTCGATGAGCTGATTCGCGGGGTGGAAATGGATTTGGATCAGCACGAGTACCCCGACTACGCCTCGCTGGAGACCTACTGCTATCGGGTCGCAAGCGTCGTCGGCCTGTTGAGTATTGAAATCTTCGGCTTTCAGGACGCCCGGTGCAAGGACTACGCGATCGCCCTAGGCCAAGCGCTGCAACACACCAACATTCTGCGAGATATCGGCAACGACGCTGGGCGCGGACGCATTTACATTCCGCAGTCCGAGCTGAAGAGACATGGGGTTACGGCTGCTGAAATTGCAGCTCGGACAGATTCCGAACGGTTCCAAACCCTGTGCCGAGCGTTGGCGGACAAGGCACGGGGTTACTTCAGGAAAGCCCGCGAACGACTCCCCGATGTGGATCGAAAATCGATGATCGCGGCAGAATTGATGGGTTCTGTCTACTGGCACTTGCTCTGCGAACTGGAGGCGGAGAAATTCCCCGTGCTGCAGAACCAGCCGTTCAAACTCTCAAAAGGACGGAAAGTCGGGCTTGTTTTACTCGCCGCAGCTCGGGTTAAATGGGGATTCTCGGTTGCCCAGTACGGCACCTGAGATATCATGGTATCTGACAAAAAACGCATTCGCCTCATCGTCAACGGGGACGACTTCGGCCTGTCGAGCGATGTGAACCGGGCCATCATCCGAGCGCACCGCGAGGGGATTTTGACGTCAGCCAGTCTCATGGTGACGGGGAACGCCTGTGACGGAGCCATCCAACTGGCGCGGGAAAATCCGGACCTGGGAATCGGAATTCACTTAGTGCTCGTTTGTGGGAAATCCATCCTTAAGCCCAGTGAAATCATTGGTCTCGTAAACCAGCGATTCGAATTCGAGTCGCGAGCGGTTCGGGCTGGGATTCGGTACTATTTCGGAAAAAGCATTCACCAGTTCCTCCGTCAGGAGATCAATTCCCAGTTCGCGGAATTCCGGCTGTCCGGATTGTTACTCGATCATGTGAATGGGCACCTCCACTTCCACCTGCACCCCACAATATTCGACATTCTGAAGCGAGACTTCAAGGCCTGGAACATTCGGGCGATGCGCCTGACCCGCGATCCATTGCTGACAAACCTCCGGCTGAGCGCCGGCCGGTATTTTTACCGGATATCCCGCGCCGCAATCTTTTCGCGCCTGTCCGGCCGGGCGGTCGCCGCAATGGATCGCCGGGGTATCGCCCACACGGATCGGGTGTTCGGACTCCTGCAGGACGGTCGGATAACGGAAAAGTACCTCTTGAACTTGCTGGATAACCTCTGGCCGGGCACGTTTGAGATCTATTGTCATCCAGACGAGGATGAACATCTCCACGAGCTCGAAGCCCTTTGTAGTCCGCGCGTTAAGGCGAAGATCGAGGAACTCGGCATTGAGCTGATCCGCTACCAGGATCTCGTCAAGCCTCGGCCCGCTCGAACCCGTGAAGCCGCGCAAACCTGATGCCTGATGGCAAAGCTTCTGATCGTACTGTTCGTCGGCCTGATCTTGGAAGCTGTCGGAGTTGTCTATCTCGGCAAGGGGCTTAAGGAGATCGGGGAACCCCCGCAAGTGAATGCGGGCGAAATCGCCCGCCTTCTCGGACGAGGTGCCACCAACAAGCATATTTTGCTCGGGATCGCGTTGGAAGCCGCTTATTTCGGATGCCTGCTTTACCTGATGTCTCAAGCCGACATCAGCTTCGTCTGGCCGGTTAGCGCGCTCGGGTTCGTCCTGACGGCTCTCAGTGCGCATTTCCTTTTGGGAGAATACGTCAGCCCGCTCCGCTGGTTTGGGGTCAGCCTGATTGTCGCTGGAGCCGGCGTAATCACGTACACTGAGACGGTTAAAACCGAATCACGCTCTCCCACGATTTCCCAATCAAAGCTGGAATCACGGTAAGGGGCGTCGATGCGCCCGAACCCACACTGCCGCTTCACTCTCGACGCCCGCGAGGTCGATGGGAACGAGGCGTATCTCTACCGGAAGTGGCTGCCCTGGCATCCGTTCGAATACCCGGTTGTTCCGGGTCGACGAGAGGAATTCCGTCTGCCAACGTCCACTCACTCGGCTGCGCAACACGTACCACCGAATCGCTGCGTTTTCGGCCGTCTTCCAGGTGACCTGCAACCGGGTTCCGTCTTCATCACCTCCGACACTTAACGCAGGGGCGGGAGGTGGATTAGTGCTGAGCCAGGGGAATGACGGCGGGAGCGCCGGCGAGGTAAACGCCTGGCGGGTCAATAAATCACCCAACCCGCCCCGGTTTTCCCGGAGAACGCGGCAATTCCAGAGTACGATGCCATCGACGCCAGCCATTTTTCGAGTTAGACCGATCTGCGCGAGTATCTCGCCTGCATTGCGGTCCTGTCCGATTCGGGTGGCGTCCATACCAGCAAAAATCCGATGTCGGGCGGGATTTTGATCGGCCCACCAGCGTAGCAAACTTGGAAAACTTTGTTCCCGGGATTGGATCGGCCAGTAGAGCTGGGGAGCGATGTAGTCGAGCCATCCTTCCCGGATCCATTTTCGGGAATCCGCATACAATACCTGATAGGCATCCATGCCCTTGATCGACGCGGGATTTCCTGGACGCCAGATGCCGAACGGGCTGATGCCGAAGCGCACCCAGGGTTTCTCTTGATGGATGGACCGGCCGAGCGATTGCACGAACGTATCGACGTTATATCGCCGCCAGTCATCCCTACTCAAGCGTCCACCCGACCGTTGGTAGCGGTTCCAACTGCGATCATCGGGAAATGTCAGCTGCGATCCAGGCTCCGGGTAGGGGTAAAAGTAGTCATCAAGGTGTACCCCATCAATGTCGTAGCGGCGGACAACATCGAGGATGACGTGGGAGACATGTTCGCGGACATCCGACTCTCCGGGATCGAGCCAAAGGTGGAGGCCCATCTGGTGGACGAACTGCGGTTTTCTAACGGAGATGTGATCCGGAGAGGCGGGACCGAGTCCGGATCTGAAGCGGGCGCGGAACGGATTGAACCACGCGTGCAATTCGAGCCCCAGGGCGTGCGCTTCGGAGACGGCCATCTTGAGCGGATCCCAGAGGGGTTCCGGTGCTTTTCCCATGCGACCTGTGAGATATTCGGACCAAGGTTCCAGGGAGGACGGATAGAGCGCATCGCAGGCAGGCCGGACCTGGATCAGAACGGCGTTGAAGCGGAGGTCGTGCGCGCGTTGGAGGATGCCACGAAGCTCCGCCTGCTGTTGGGCAACCGGCAGACCCGCTTTGGATGGCCAATTGATGTTGACGACCGACGCGACCCATACGCCGCGAAACTCACGGTTCAGCGGCGGCGGCTCTGGGGCAACCGCAGAAGTCTCGGCACCGAGCAGAGCGGATCCGACGCCGAGAACAAGGGGCACGAGGAGGAGGCGATGCATTCGAATAGGCAACGTTCGCCGGGAAGGTGCGGATGGGCAAGCGGGGGGTACAATTCGCGGAAGGAATTTGTGCGATCTCCCGACGGCCGCCGCAACCCTCGATAGGCCGCATGCCCTCACGCGGGGTAATTGGCCCGGAGCGACAGCGAGAGGATCCACTTTTTGCCATTCCTTCAGACTTCGAGCTTGTGCGAGATTCGCCTGTATTTCAGGCTGCCCGGCCTTTGTATGAGCTTGTCTGCCAAATCTGTGTTTCCGTGGCCGGGAGTAATCCGCCGGTACGCCGAGTTCCTGCCGGTCACGGCTGAGACGCCAGTGGTGACCCTGTTGGAGGGAAACACCCCCTTGATTCCCGTTCCCAATTTCGTGAAGGCGATCGGTGGCCACTTCCAACTGTTCCTGAAGTTCGAGGGATTGAATCCGACCTGCTCGTTCAAGGACCGGGGAATGTGCTTGGCGATCACCAAGGCTAAGGAACGAGGCGCCACAATCGTTGTCTGCGCCAGCACGGGAAATACCAGCGCCAGCGCCGCAGCCTATGCCGCCCGGGCGGGAATGCAGTGCGTGGTATTGCTGCCGAAGGGAAAGATCGCCCTGGGCAAAATGGCTCAGGCGCTCATGTACGGCGCAAAAACACTTGCCGTGGAGGGCAATTTCGACGAGGCGCTCCGCATCGTTCGCGAACTTGGCAGCACCGGTCTGGTCGAGGTGGTTAATAGCATCAATCCGTTCCGGATCGAAGGCCAGAAGACGGCAGCGTTCGAAATCTGCGACGCGTTAGGAGATGGACCGGACTTTCATTTTCTGCCGGTTGGGAACGCAGGCAACATCACCGCTTACTGGAAGGGGTTTCGTGAATATGCCGACGCAGGTCACTCGGACACGCTTCCCCGAATGATGGGCTGGCAGGCGGCGGGCGCGGCACCGTTAGTGTTGGGCCATCCGGTGGAAAATCCGGAAACCGTCGCGACAGCAATTCGAATCGGCAATCCGGCAAGCTGGCAGGGAGCGGTAGACGCCGCCCACGCTTCGGGAGGCAGCATTCGCAGTGTCACCGATGAGGAGATCCTCGCTGCCTATCTGCTGCTCGCACGCACGGAGGGGGTGATGGTGGAACCCGCCTGCGCAGCGCCGCTCGCTGGACTGTTGAAATGCGTCCAAGCGGGAGAGATTCGGGAAGGAAGCCTCGTGACCGCCACCATGACCGGACACGGTTTAAAGGACCCGGATATCGCGATCAAGGTCGCTGGATCCGAACCCGCCGTGGTGCCCGCAACCGTGGAAGCCGTCCGTAAGGCAATGGGATTATACTAAGGCGCCCAGCTCCATCGCGGCAATTCTCCGAGGATCGCCGTCGGCAGTCGCCCGACCCTCTGACCCGGAACGCGCAGATCCAGGAATGACATCTCCGCTTCTTCGCGTCCCACACGTCCATCCATGAAGACCACCTGCGCACGAGAACGATGACGAAAATGAACCGTCTGCTCTCGTGTGCTAACGTAGTAGAATTCCTCAAGGAGCGGATGCTCTGGCGAGGCTGGAAACTGAAACGTGTTTACCTGCGCGGCATCCGCAAATAATGCCGTCTGCGTCCCCGACATCACACTGCTGCCCTGCACAGCAGGCTGACCCGCCGGCGGTGATAAGTTGAGATTATATCCGTAGCTGCATATAGATCGTTTGGCCTTCGGTTTGAATCCAGCCACCCCGTCGCGCAGTCCCGGGCATCGAAGCACTCCGTCCCGGGTATAGGGGAAGATTGCCCCCGATCGCGAATCAAAAGCTCGCCCCCCCTCCGCGCCATTCCCGAGCCAACCAAACCAATAGTCCGCCCCACCGTTCGTTACCTGCCCGCCATAGCGGAAACATCGGCCTCCATGCTCGTCCCAATACATCTGCGTTCCCAAGCCCAGTTGCCGAAGATTCGAGGTGCAATGCGCCGCCACCGCCAATCTTCTCGCCTGCCCGATCGCCGACAGGAGAAGCGCAGCCAACACCGTGATCACCCCGATGGCTACCAGGAGTTCGACGAGGGTGAACGCCCCCGGACACCCCACATTCGTATCACTGCCTCCTGAACTCGGTCGACGCCGCCCTGGTTTCATAGACGAACTGTCTCCACACGGAAAAACTGAACGGCTTCCCCTGCCTTCTCGAGGTCTCGCCATTCCACCACCGGTTCCGTGCCGAAGACGGGTTCGAATGCCTCCCAATTCCGCAAATCCCCCGACCGCAGGAGCCGGAAGTTCCAGCCCTTTCGTCCCTCACATCGGAGGACGGATCCCACCGCACCGCGAGCCCAATGCAATACCGGCCGGGGTGCTTCAGGGTATTGCAATACAAGATGGTCCAGCACACCACGCGCCCGTATAGATCCATCAGCACCCGCATCGGAATAACTGAGGATTGCAAAGGCATCGAGCCGGAAATCGGTAAACCCGGCGGGAGCCCGAACCGTCTTCACCTCGGGCCCCGGCTGGCCATCGACCGCCAACTGGGTCTGAATCTCCTGCTGCTGTCCGTCAAATGCCATTCGGATCCGGTATAACCGGCCTTTCTCCAACGTCACACCGATGGTCATCGGCTGCCAGAACCATTGCCGGTTCATGGACAACGCCACCGGCGATATCGTCGGCCCAAATCCGGAGTCTGGGAAGTAGTCGAACTCCACCACATTCCAAGCATCCTGTCCAGTTCCCCGGCGAAAATCGCCACGCGAAAAATCCGCCAGTGAAATCCAGCCTATGGCGAGCTGAAACGTATAAGGCTGGTCCTCATTCAGCCCTATGGCGATATCCTCAAGGGTGAGATCGACTGAGAACTGAAAGTCATCGGTTCGAGCCAGGCTCGTGCCGAGAGGGATTATACAGGCGCTGTTGGATCGGCTTGAATCCCATGTCACCCGCAGCCGCTCACCCGAAGCATCCCATCCGAACAAGTCACCCTCCCCCACTCGCTGCCACCCGCGGGCGAATGGATCGGTTGAAAAGTCCTCAATCACCGTTGCCCGCAACGGAACGACTGAGATCAACAACCATACCAACCACAAGCGGGCGCAGAGGCCAAGTCGTCGCATATTATCCATACGCGGAGCGATCCTACGGCCGAGCGAAGCGCCGCCCTCTGGATCTCCGCGACCCAGACGACCCCGCCAACGGGTCACCCCCAGAAAACTTCCACACCCGATGATCAGCAGACCCCATACGGACGGTTCCGGTACGGCGGACACCCCCACAAGCCCATCCACCTCGACATGACCCGACGTAACTTCCAGACGAATAAACGACACCTCTTCCAACCGGATACTCTTGCCATCTGCATCCTGCGCCCAGGCGAGGTCATATCCGGTGCCGCCCGCACTTCCTCTATACCGGCTGCGGATGCCCGCTAAATCCTGACCGCTGAAGTCAGGCCCCTTGAAACTGGGGTCGACCGGCTTGTCAAACCGCCCCAACCCATCGGTTGGAAACAAATTCTCCACATCCGGAGCGAGCGATGGGTTCAGCGCATAGAAATGTACACCATCCTGACTCACCGAAACACGGGTCCGCGCATCCCCCCCACCGAACAGTGCTCCATCGGTACGTCCACCTCCTGAATAATCTCCGTTCGTAATGATAAAACCAGCACCACCGAAGATGCAGAAGTCGACCCCAAACGGGTGGGCCGGGTTGTCACGCAGGGGTTGATCCAGCCGAAGCGTGAGAGCTCCGCCGGTTCCGAGCGAAAGTAATTGCGACGACAGATAAGGAGGATTGAACGGATCGATGGGTCCGCCGAAAGGGCCAGGAGTTTCCCGACTCGGCAGGCCGAGAGCCGCGGCTGGATTGGTGTATCCCGCACCGGAACTGAACTCGGTGGCAAAGCCACTTCCGGGCTGATATCCAATCACACTCGACGCCGACTGGGCGAAGGCCGACGAGGCAATCAGGGCAGCCGTGAGCGAACGGATGATTGCGGCGAACGCCTGAAGGGCGCTTCTGCGGGTTTTGAATCGAATTGGCATTGGGTCTACGGTTCTGGCCGCGGGGCATGACCCTCCCCGAGGTTGTTTTCTTACTTTGAGACCCGTGCGGCGCTGAAAAGCAAAAAGCCTTCAATCCCGCAACTTGGAGAATGAAGGCAATACAGAGGAAATTCCTCCGCGGAACATATTCCACAGGTTCCACCCCGCAAAACGGGCAGGATGGCACGGCCTCATCCTTCGCTTGACGGCGAAGTGTCCCGATCGTTCGGGACCGACAAGCACCTGCGGCGCGATATCCTGACTTCGGGCTTCGAACCTCTCCCCCGCCTTCCCGCAAGGCTTTCGCCTCGCAGTGGCCGTCTTTTCGACTGGGAGTTTGTCACCCGATACAGTGGCGCAACCGTCCCCGATTCTCACGGGGTTCCCGCATTCCGCTGGTGTTTTTAGTGATGTTGTCCCGATCGCTGCCAAACGACAGAAAATCGGGACGGTCAAAGAACGGATCTCTGAATAGGCTGCTTCAACATGGCTGCCAAGAAGTTTCTCTTTGGAAGTTTTGCGCTGGCTGTCGATGGAAGCGCAAAATGAGATTGATCCAAAGATCCGGCTTTCCTTGACCTTTTTTCCCCGTCGGCCATAATGACCGGCTCCTCACGTCGGGGAACTCCAGTTTTATGCAGCACATTCGGAATATCGCTATCATCGCCCACGTCGACCACGGCAAGACGACGCTGGTCGACTGCCTCCTGAAGCAATCTGGCACGTTTCGCGCCAACCAGCACGAGTCAAGTGTCGAACGGCTGATGGATTCGATGGATCTCGAAAGAGAGAAAGGCATCACCATCCGCGCCAAGAACGCCGCATTCAAGTACAAGAATTACCACATCAACATTGTGGACACCCCGGGCCACGCCGACTTCGGCGGTGAGGTGGAACGTATTATGAATATGATCGACGGCGTCCTGCTTGTCGTCGATTCCGCGGAAGGTCCCCAGGCGCAAACTCGCTTCGTCCTTCGCAAGGCCCTCGAAGCCGGCGCCAAACCGATCGTCGTCATCAACAAGATCGATCGCGAAAACGCGAACCCCAAGAAGGTGCTCGACGAGGTTTTTGAGCTTTTTGTCTCGCTCAACGCCACCGATGAGCAGCTCGACTTCCCCTTCATTTACTGCTCCGCCAAACAGGGCTACGCCAAGGTCGAACTCGATCACGTCACCGGCACGATGGAGCCCCTCTTCGATGCCATCGTAAAGCATATCCCACCGCCTCGCGCCCTGGCCGGTGACGGCTTTCAGGTGCTCGTCGCCAACCTGGACTACAGCGAGTACCTCGGCCGAATTGCCTTCGGAAAAATCTGCGAAGGCAAAGTTAAGGTCGGTGACGCTGCCATCTGCCGACACGGCAGTGGAACGATCTCCAAGAATAAGGTTACCGCCATCTATCACTTCGAGGGGATGAAGCGAATCGAAATCCAAGAGGCGCACGCTGGCGACATCATCGGCATCACCGGATTTGAAGACGTCTTCATCGGTGAGACCATTTGCGATTCCGAGGTCCGCCCTGCCCTGCCCTACATTCCGATCGATCCTCCCACCATCCAGATGGAGTTCGCCGTTAACGACAGCCCCCTCGCAGGGCACGACGGCAAGCTGGTCACCGCCCGTCACATCTGGGATCGGTTAGTGAAGGAAATCCGTACCAACGTCTCGCTCCGAATCACTCAGACGCCCGATCCGAAAATTTTCGCTGTCAGCGGCCGCGGCGAGATGCAGATCGCCATTCTCGTTGAGCAGATGCGCCGAGAAGGACACGAAGTGCTCGTTAGCCGGCCCGAAGTTCTCTGGAAAAAAGATCCCTCCGGCAATTTGCTCGAACCCATCGAGAAGCTGTATGTGGATGCGCCGACCGAGCATTTGGGCACCATCATGGAAAACCTTTCCCATCGGAAAGCCCAGATCACGAACATGAATCATGTGGGCAATCACGTCTCCATCGAAGCAATCGTCCCCATGCGCGGCTTGATCGGCTTCGAAACGGATCTCGTCAACATGACCCACGGCATGGGCGTCGTGAGCCATCTGTTCCATGAATATGGCGAAGACCGTGGGGAAATTGCCGCCCGCAAGAACGGTTCCTTAGTCTCGATGGATACGGGCGAAGCCACGGCCTACGCCCTCAACATGTGCCAAGACCGGGGCCGCCTGATGGTTGAACCCGGCGACATGGTTTACATTGGCATGATTGTCGGCGAAAACGCCCGTGAGAATGATATTCCGGTCAATCCGGTGAAGGAAAAGAAACTCACCAACATGCGTTCGCAGGGCGATGGGAAAGGCATTCAACTAAATGCTCCATTGAAACTGAGCTTGGAACGGGCTTTGGAATATATTGATGTCGACGAATACGTGGAAGCCACGCCAAAGAATCTGCGGTTGCGCAAGAAGATCCTCGACGAGGGACAGCGGAAGCGTTCTGTGAAGCAACGGATCCTGAAATTTGTCACTGAGTAAGAAAGCCCGCCCCTGTAGTCGCGTTCGGGAGAACGCGCTGACCCGACCGATCGGACATGTCCGGCGACGTTGCGTCGCTTCTGTAGTCGCGTTCGGGAGAACGCGCTGACCTCCTTTGGTTTGAGGTGTTTTTGAAAACAGGAGCCCAGTAGATAACAAGAGTGATTCGCCTTCTACGGGTCACGTCGGCGATGGCAGCGTCGGAAAGAATTCGGTTGATTCGACCACGGGAACCGAACGAATTAGCGTCAGGGGGTGAAATTGCGATTTTTTCCAAATTGAAGAGGCGGAAATGACAAAGACGCGGACGCGACTTGACCCCATGACAGTCCCGGATTAATTGAAAGCGTCCTGGAGAGATCTGGAGAGAAGCGGCCTTTGAACCAAGAATTGCGTCAAAGAGGACCGGTTTGATAGGGGCGGATGAATTTTGGGCCAGTTTAGCTCAGTGGTAGAGCAACGGTTTTGTAAACCGTGGGTCGTCGGTTCAATCCCGACAACTGGCTCCAGTTCATAATTAAGGACTTACAAAGCATTTTCCGATCAAAATCACGACACGTTCTATATTTTTGGGCACGCGTTAGGCACAGATTTGTGTATGACTAATGCCACACAGTAAGAGCGGCCGTTATCCTTTACGAAATCGCTTGGGCGTGGGTAGTTTCCGACATGCTCACGAAAGAACCCGCTGCTAGGTTCCCATTAACCGTCAGCTCCGGGTCAGCATCCGCCAAGATTTACAGGGTCAGGAACGGGACGGCCCAAGACGGCAGAGAGTACGCCATTTTCACCGTCGCATTTTCCGTTGGCGGAAAACGGCAGCTGCGGAAGTTCTCGGATCTCAAGCGGGCTAAGGCTGAGGCCCAGCGTGTCGTCATCGCCATTGGGAATTCCGACGGGATGGTGGCGGCTCTTGATTCTGGGGATGCCGCTGATCTAGTTATACTGAAAGAGAAGATCGGGCCGCTCGGGGTCACCTTACAAGGAGGCGCCGACGTCCTCGCCGAGGCTGCGGGATTGGTAGGCGTCCATCGAATCGTCGAAGCCTGCCGCGCATTCGCACAGAGGCATCCCGGCGCACGGGAGAAGCTGCCCTTGGCCAAGACCGCCGACGACTTCGTTGACGCCAAGTTGGCCCAAGGGCGCTCGCCCCGGCATCTTGGCGACATCACGTCCCGGCTGGGCCGCTTTGTTCAAGATTATCCGGGTCACAATGTCGGAGACTTCGCCGCCCCGACGATTCAACGTTGGCTCGACGGGTTGCGCGGGAGCACCGGCGCCACGCTGTCCGCCCAGACTCGGAAAAACTTCGCGACCGTTTTATCCGGCTTCTTCGAGTTTTGCAGGAGGCGAGGGATGATTATAGACAACCCAATGCGGGACGTAGAGCGGGAGCAGGTCAAGAACACCGGGGGCGTTGAGTTCTATACGCCCGAAGAAACCGCCAAACTCTTGGCCGCGGCTCCCGTGAAACTGGCTCCGGCAATCGCGATTGCGTTCTTCGCCGGCGTGAGAACCGCTGAGCTCTGCCGGCTTGCGTGGGTAGATATTGATTTTGAGCAGGGTCACATTTCGCTTGGGGCAGATAAGTCCAAGACCGCAGCCCGTCGGCTTGTCCCTATCCTAGCGAATCTCCAGGAATGGCTCCTGCCGTACCGGGGCGCCGCGCGTGCACATGTTTGGACGGAGACCCCCGAAGGCTATACGAGATCAGTGACCGAGGCCTGCGCCGCCGCGGGTGTCCGCCGCATCGAAAACGGCACTCGCCATTCCTTCGTCTCCTACCGGGTTGCCCAGACGGGCGACGTGGCACGCACCGCCTTGGAAGCGGGCAATTCGGCGCAGATGATTTTTCGACACTACCGAGGACTCGCGACCAAGGAAGCTTCGGGAAAGTTCTTCAATATCCGCCCCCCCGCCGCGAGGTGACCGCGGGGCGGTTCTCTACAGTATCTGGCCTGTTTTGAAGGGAATTCGCACCTTCCCGAATAATTCTCATTTTTCTTCCTTCGGTCGCATCTTGCTCCTGTTAGGCGTGTTGCGCGTGATTTTGTGGGGTTTGTGCCGGAGGAGAATCGATGTTTCGCGTTCCCGATAGCGTACAGCGACGTGCGAAGGTATATGTCCGAAACATCTCCCCCCATCACCAGCCCCGCAACCTTGGCCTTGCCGGCAATGGCGACCAAGAAGGAAATAGCCGCGCTCCTTCGGACTTCTATCAGAACTATAACCACGCTTGTGGTCCGGGGTTGCCCGGTTATCCGGATTGGCCCTCGAAAGGATTACTTCGAGCCTGAGAAAGTCTTGACCTGGCTTCGCGACAACTACGGCGTCCGGGCTCAGATCTCGAATTATCGCCCGCGGGTTAAGACCCAGGCCGCCGCCGCCCCGGCCGCTGCTGTTGGAGGTGCAGCGTGAAGTCGCCCGCCTTTCAGTTCTATGCCGACGATTTTATCGCGGGCACTTCGGACATGTCGAATGAGGAAGTTGGCGCGTACACCCGACTGCTTTGTGGGCAGTGGGGGAAGGGCGGATTACCAAACGACCCGGACAGGCTCTCGCGAATGGCCGGGGGCATGGCTCAGCCATCGCTCGGCCACGTACTTTCGAAGTTTCGGCTCTGCGATAACGGATTTATTCGGAACGACTGTTTGGAATCTGAGCGTCAAAAACAGGCCGTTTATCGGGAGTCCCAGTCGCAAAAAGGGAAGCAAGGCGCTATCCGGCGATGGGAAAATGGCACCGGCCATAGCACCGGCCATACCCCCGTCGATGGCACCGGCCATAATCCGGCGATGCCTGGGCCAATGCCGAAACATGGCCTTCCGTCTCCGCTTCC
>SIBK01000010.1 GCA_009695205.1 Pedosphaera sp.
CGCTTCTCCAAAATGAGAACTGCAGGGGCGCATTCCGAAGTTGTTGGCACACGTGCATTCTTAAGGCGCGGAGCGCCGCCGGAAAGTAGCCCACGGCGCCAGTCGTGGGTCTCGACACGCACGCTCTCAAGCCCCGGAGGGGCGACGGAGATTTGCGCAACGGGTTGCCGTCCTCGTTCTCTGTCGCCCCTGGCGGGGCTTGGACCTATCGTGTATACGGTCCCATGGCTCCCGCCATGGGCTACTCTCTGCCGCTGCTCCGCAGCTTTGCTCCGAGCATCACCTACGTGTTGGCAAAGTTGAAAAATCGGCAAATCGCGGGCAGTGCGAGTTGCGCGCGCCAACAACGTCGGGATGCGCCCGAACTGCAGGCGCACCAGGAGTCGACGTTGACACCACGGGCCTTCAAAGATAATTTCTCGCGCCCCCATGTTCTCCCTCGGCCATCAAACTGTCCGGCTCTGCGACGGCCTTTCGCGTCGCGAGATGATACGCCTGGGTGGGCTGAGTTGCCTGGGAGTATCCCTGCCCCATCTGCTCGAAACCCACGTCAGAGCCGCAACGACGAAAATCATCCCGCGCGAATCCTTCGGCCGGGCCAAGTCGTGCCTGCTGATATTCTTGGGCGGCGGGCCGCCGCAACACGAGACGTTCGATCCCAAACCGGAAGCGCCGCTGGAAATTCGCGGTGAGTTCCGAGCCCTTCGCACCAAAGTTCCCGGCATGCAGTTTTCTGAACTGCTCCCGCGCACCGCCCAAATCGCCGACCGCCTTGCCGTGATTCGTTCGATGACCACGGACGTGAATAGCCATTCTTCCAGCGGCTATTGGATGATCACCGGTTATCCCCATCCTGCGGGCCAGGCCGAGACGCAGGCGAGTTCGGAGGACTGGCCCAGTCTGACCGCCGTGGTCGGTGCGCTGAAACCCAACCCACGCTCGCCGTTCTCCTCGGTGATATTGCCGGAACCGATGGTCAACAACCCGTCCATTCCCTGGCCCGGCCAAGACGGTGGGCTGATGGGGCCGACGTGGCATCCGCAGATGATCAAATGCGATCCGTCGGCACCTCAATTTCAAATTGATGGCATGACCCTGCCCGAGGGTTTATCCGAGGTGCGCCTGACCGAGCGGGTGGGGTTGATGAAACAGCTCGATCAACATTTTCTCCGGGTGGCTGACAACGAGCAAATGGCCGCCGTGGTCCGATCACAACAACAGGCCTTCGACGTGGTGCGCTCCAGCGCGACACGCGCGGCCTTCGATCTGGAGCGTGAATCGGCGTCCGCCCGCGACCGTTACGGGCGGCACAAGTTCGGGCAAAGCGTCCTGCTCGCCCGCCGCATGATCGAGGCGGGTGTGCGGTTGGTCCAGGTGAACTGGCCACGCGAACCCGGCAGCCTCACCATGAACAATCCGATGTGGGATACGCACACGGACAATGCCGGACGGGTTCGCGACGTGCTCTGCCCAACCTTCGACGGAGCCTTCGCCACGCTCATCACCGACTTGGAGGAACGCGGTCTGCTGGATGAAACGTTGGTGGTGGTGATGGGCGAATTTGGGCGGTCACCGAAAATCAACACCTCTGGCGGGCGCGATCATTGGGGACATTGCTTTTCCATTGCCTTAGCGGGCGCGGGCACGGGCGGAGGGCAACTCATTGGAGCCAGCGACCGCGACGGCGCCTATCCGGTGAGCCGCCCCATCCGGCCGCCCGATTTGGTCGCCACGATCTTTCATTTGCTCGGCCTCGACCCGCGGGGTGAATTTCTCGATCCGCTGGGCCGGCCGCGATTGCTAACGAACGGTGGGAATCCAATACGCGAATTGCTCGGGGCTTGATCGATTGCAGACTGGTCATCACTGCCAACTACGGGTGGACGACGCTCCTTCGCGCGGAAATGCGAATTGGCGAGAGAGCGGGACGTTGACGGCAACTGGCTTCAAAATGAGGATCAAGGGCCCGATGATTTTCCTCGCCCTGAATCGAATGGCTGTCTTTCAAATACCGCGGAAATCCGATACCTAGCGCTGCACTGTACGATACACTCGTGTTGACCCCTAAATCCATTTGCCTGCGGGCCAAACTCGACTCGACAAAGTTTTCGACAAAGGAAGGCCAAAGCGCGCACAGATAATGGCCAAACTCCTGGCGCGCGTGCGCGTATCCGAGATATCCCGGCCGGGTGGGTCGCAGCTTACTTGGCAGGATCCGATGGCTTGTCGAGCTGGATTTTGAATTCTGCAACGATTTTGGCGGCTTCGGAGCTCTGGGCGGCCATGGCCAATAGCTCTCCACTCACCGCATCGATTAGGCGGCTGACAACGCGGGACTGGGTCAAGGAGTTTTCTAATTCGGACCTGGCACCTTTTAACTCACGCAACTGGGGGAAGTCGGCCACTAGATAGGTGGCCTGCAGATAGCTCAAGGCAGCGAAAAAGGCGAAGAGCGGCCAAAAAGGTGAGTAGAGTTGCGATGAAACCGAAGCGCTGTTGGGGTCGTTCAAACTCATAGCGTGTGGGGAGTTGCAGGTCGAACCGCTCGGAACGTTAGGGGTAGGATTTCTTCTTGCCGTCTATTTCGAACGTCACATTGAGGCCATATTTAACCAGGATGTTGGTCAGGCGCGGATCGGTGTCGGAACCTCGGGCGATGCGCTTAGCCAATTGATCGAGGGCGATTTCCGTCTGGTGAGAGCTATTGACGGAAGCCCGGTCTCGAGCCAGTGCGAATTTGACCTGGGCAATGTGTTGCAAAATAAAATGGTGGCTCAACAGGAGGCTGACGAGGATCAAGCTCAGTGACACTGAAGATCCAAAAGTGAAGCGTATTCATAAACGACGACCCGTGAGGTAGAGGAGCCGCGTCGGAACAGTCAATCAGGAATGCATTCTCGCAACAATTCCGCAGGTTAGGATCGGTTTCATCCCCTAAAGACTGGCTTTGCCAGAGGCCGGTTGCTCACCGTTGGCGTGCCACTGTCGAGCGGCCGTCAAATATGGTTACTCGAGATGAGCCGAGGCGGCCGCTGAATGTCACACAGCATGGGGGATGAGAGCATTCGGCCTGATGATTTTTGTTGGGGCGTTCCTGCTGTTCCAGGTGTAGCCCCTGATGGCCAAATTCATCCTTCCGTGGTTCGGTGGCAGCCCGGCCGTCTGGAATACCTGCCTGCTGTTTTTTAAGTCTTCCTGCTCGCCGGTTACACCTATGCGCACGCCAGCGCGCGCTGGCTCCGGCCGCGCGGCCAGGTGCTTCTACACGTCATCCTGGTCGCCATGGCATTACTTTTCCTCCCTGTCATTCCCGGGGCCCACTGGAAACCCAGTGAGACAAGCGATCCGACCTGGCGCCTCTTCGCGCTGCTGACGGGGACGATTGGGCTGCCGTACGGGGTCCTGGCCGCCACAAGTCCGCTGCTGCAAAAGTGGTTCAGCCTGATCCATCCAGCGTCGCCGCGGCCGTATCGACTCTATGTGCTGTCCAATATGGGGTCCTTGTTGGCACTGGTCACCTACCCGTTCTTGTTCGAGGCACTCCTCACCCGGAAGACGGAAGCGGGCTTGTGGGCAGTTGGGTTTGGCGCTTATGCCGTGCTCGCGGTGGTGTGTGGCATGCAGCTCTGGCGGAGTGAGATTCGCGAAGGTGATGCTTCTCCTGACCTGGGCTCCCATTCGACGGATCCTCCGCCCAGTTTGTCCCTGATCCCCAATCGGACCACATTCGAAGACACAACGACACCCGCGATCGAGTTCACGCCCAGCGACACGGAGACGCCGGCCGCAATCCTTGAGGTGAGCGCGGTGTCGACCAATCCCGTTCTGTTGCCACCGATCGGCATCGCTTTGGGGGGCAGCGGTGCGAACCGGACGTTAACTCTAACGCCGGCCAAGGATGAATCGGGGGTGGCGACCGTTAGCGTGGTGGTGAAGGACGGCGGCAGCTTGATGGCCGCCAACCGGTTCGAACTGACCGTGATCCCGGTGAACGACCCGCCCACGCTCGCCTCGATTGCCGACACTGCCGTGAACGAGAATGCCCCGTTGAAGTCGGTCAACTTCTCGGGCATTACGACAGGCGCGGCAAACGAGTTTCAGACGCTCCTCGTCACGGCCACCTCAAGCAATCCCGCTCTGATTCCTACCCCAACGGTCGACTACACAAGTCCGCAAGCGACCGGGGCGCTCTCTTTCCAGCCTTTGCCCAATACCAACGGCACGGCCACGATCACCGTTACGGTGAAAGACAGCGGAGGCACGGCCAACGGCGGGCAGGACACCTTCAGCCGCCAGTTCACCGTCACGGTCAACCCTGTCAATGCCCCCCCCACCGTGAGACTGACGGCTCCGAATGAAGGCGAAAGCTTCGGTTTTGGCACAAGCATTCCACTGACGGCCATCGCGAACGATATCGATAGCCCGGTGTCGAAGGTCGAGTTTTTCGACGGTACGACCAAACTGGGCGAAGACCTGACGGCCCCCTACGCGTTGAGGTGGAGCGGCGTGCCCATCGGTGAACATACGCTAACCGCCAAGGCGCCGACCGCGAAGGTTCGGCCACAATTTCAGCGGCGGTGCACATCGTCATTGTGCCGGTCCATACGGTGCCGATCGGAGACATCATAATCATCCGGAATTTCGCGGCTCCGGAAATCGACCGCCTTGCGGAGTATCTGGAGCACCCCGAGCTGAGGATATTCGACGCTGCTGAAAACGCTTTCCGAAGGCCGGTGATTGCCGTGGTGGACCAGGAGGGGTTGGAATTTACCGATCTCACGGGCTTCCGTCTCATCATCTGGGACGATCTTGGGAAAGCGGATCAAGGAATCCGGGATCGCGATGTCGAACAGCTCTAGGGTGCCTGGAACTTCGGCATTCCCATCTATTTCATCGGTGAGGGCTCGCCCTGGCAAACGTGCCCTTGAGTGAAGTGGCCCGGCGCCACTGGACTGAATTGGTGGGATTGGTTCCGGGCGGCGCCGTCGTCAACCCTGGGACTGTGACAGCCCTCGAACCCGTGGACCGCCTCCGCGAGTTGTTCCGAGGTGTGCTTTCGGACACGGTGGAGGTCGTTGACTTTTCCTAACCACGAAGTGTGATTCCGGGAAAATTAGTTGCTGCCGGCGAGATTCGCGCCGCGATGGAAGACGCTCCGATGTTGACTCGCTATCCGGCCTTTGACGTCGAGAGGACCGGGGATGTGCGCCGTCTTGTGCAGGGTTTCCTTGTGACGTCGGGCGAGTCGGCGTCTGTGGAGGAGAGGCGGAAGTTGTTCCTAAACCGTGTTGTCTGGCTTCTGGGAAGCGCATGCGACGCCTTTATTGTAACTCTTCAATGTCCTAATTTTATAGGCGAGCCCAGTTTTGAGACGTGTCGCCCTTTCAAACTTTCGGCGACGATCCGAAATAATGGTGAATGTCCCGGAGGAGGCGTCACGGTCACCAACGTGTTGGCGCCGGGCCTCGAGATTGTCAAAACGCTGCTGCGCACCCTACCGGACGGCGTCGAAACGGGATGGGTGCAACGGGATGGCCAAGCGGTGACGTATCTGGTCGGTACATTGCCTCACGGCAAAATTGTTGAGATGGAGACGTGGGTGGTGGCACGCGAGGCCGGCAGCTACACAAGCACCTTTGCGACACTGGCCAATCATCGTGCTGGAGCAACGTGCGAACAAGTTGTCACGGTAACAAGGTCCGGGTGCGAATGCCCGCGGCTTGAAATTTCGAAAACGGCAGATCGTCTAGCGCTGACGATTCGGAGCGGGTGTCAGGTCGGAACAATTCTGCAGGTTTCAACCGACATGATGAAGTGGGCTAACTCGCGAACAAACCACTCCGGAACTTTAGTGGAGACGGTGCCGATCACTGTCAGCGAAGAGGATCCATACCAATTCTTCCGGCTCATCTTTGCTCCCTGACAGCAGGGGCTTGAGTTGTGAGGCTTGAGTGGCGCGGTCGGGGGGCCAAGAGCAGTAAAAACGAAACGGAGAGTGAAACGAGAACGCATCTGCCGCTCAGCCCGACTTTTTGACTTCGAAAGAAGGGGCCTGATGGGGCACATCTTCAAGACGGCGACGAAGAGTTGTGAAGATTTACTGACCGAGGCGCGGTCGCTTCTTGCCAAGCCAGATGGATACTGAAATTATTTTGTTATGGTCAAAATCCTTCTTGTCGAAGATAATGAGATGAACCGGGACATGCTGTCGCGCCGGCTCGAACGTAGGGGTTTTCAAATCATCATAGCTATGGATGGCGAGCAAGAGGTGAACATCGCTGCGTCGGAGGCCCCCGCGCTCATCCTAATGGACATGAGTCTTCCCATCATCGACGGCTGGGAGGCCACACCGCGCATCCGCACCACGAATCAGACAGTGCCCATCATCACCCTTACTGCGCACGCCATGGCGGGCGATCAGCAGAGGGCGCGCGAGGCCGGTTGCGACGATTACGACACCAAGCCGGTGGAGTTGCCGCGCCTGCTGGAAAAAATCCAAGCTCAATTGGACCGCATCGGCGCGGCCTGAATTGGCCGCATTTTTTCCGCATGTTCTCAGCACCAAACTCCAATGGAGCCGTCCCGCCATCGCCCGTGGAAATGAATTCCACACGCAAAGTCAGGAATCCATTCCCCTCGTCGAGGGTAATGATCCCGTGCCACTGGAGATTCAACGGTTCCCCCTACAGCCCGGGGCGAATTTCCGGAGCCTGACCCCACCATGCGACTCGACAAATGGCTTTGGTGCGTGCGGCTTTACAAAACGCGAAGCCTCGCGACGACCGCGATCCGGGGTGGGCATGTCAAACTGGCTGGGTGGGCCGCCAAAACGGCTCATGAAGTGAAGGCCGGCGACGTTGTCGTTGCTGTGGTGGGAGATCTCACCCGTACGGTGAAGGTCCTCAATAGTCCGCCTTCGCGCGTGGCCGCACCCCTTGTGTCTCAGTATCTGGAAGACCTCACACCCGCGGTGGATGAAAAGCGGCCAACAGGGGCCGTTTGGGCCGGGGCCGGGGCCGGCCTGCGGCCAAAAGGCAAGGGTCGACCCACCAAGAGGGAGCGGAGACAGATCGGGGAATGGATGGAATGATCTCGGAATCCATCTGCGCAACGAAGGAAATCTCGAGTTCCCGCCAGAATTGAATGCCCAACGGAATCCAATGGTTGCCGACTGGCGATGGATTCTTTGCTGCCGTCCTCACCGCGCTCCGCGCAGCCGGCCGATCCATCCGGCTCGAGACGTATATTTTCAGCCCGCTGTCTCCGGGCCTTGAGATCCGAGACGAATTGGTAGCCGCGGCAAAGCGCGGTGTCCGAGTGCAGGTTATGGTTGATTTCGTAGGATCCTACGGACTCGCAGACGAATTTTGGAACCCATTGCGAAGCGCCGGTGGCGACTTTCGATGGTTCAATCCCCGTCGCCTCAGCCCGATTCGCAATCACCGGAAATCGATCATCTGCGACGACCAGATCGCATTCGTCGGCGGCTGCAATTTGGCTCCCGAGTATACGGGCGACGGCATCCGAAGCGGATTCCGAGAGGTTTCCGTCCGGATGGAGGGGCTCATGGCCAAGGCGCTGGCGAAATCGTTCGACGCCCTGTTCAAGAGGGCGCCCGTCGGTAACCGCGGCTGGAAACTTCTCAGCCGGCTCGATCAACCCCCGCCCATTGCGGCGCCGCCGCAGGGCTCGATCCTGTGTGGCGGACCGGGCCTCCGCAGAAGCGGACTGGTCGTCGAACTCCATCGGGATCTTGCTCGAACCAAAAACCTGGACATTCTCACGCCCTATTTTCTGCCGCCGATACGTGTCCGGCTGGCGATTCAGAGGGTTGCTCGGAGAGGCGGCCGCGTTCGACTGGTGCTCCCTGGAAAATCGGATGTCGCCTTGTCCCAACTTGCGGCCCAAAGCCTTTATCACAGACTGTTTCGAGCCGGGATTGAAGTCTATGAATACCAACCGCAGATACTCCATGCGAAGCTGCTCTGCTTTGATCACGCCGTCCATGTGGGCTCCTGCAACCTGGATATCCGCAGCCTGCGGATCAATCACGAACTGATAGCGCGGCTCGATGGCCTCAAGGCAGTAAATCAATCGCGGCAATTATTCGAATCGGTCCTTCGAGAAAGCCGGCGAATCACCCCTCAAATTCTCGCAAGTCGACGCACATTTCTGATCCGTTTGGAGGAATTCTGGTCGCATTTCCTGCTGGGAACCGTGGATCCATACATCACGTACTGGCTGGTTAAAAAGTGACGGGCCGCTTCGTATTCGGCTTCCGCACTGGCCGTCCACCGCTATTCTCCGCACGTGTTCCGTCCCTGCATCGATCTGCGTGGTGGCAAAGTTGTCCAAATTGTTGGCGGCACCCTGAACGATGACGACGCTGACGTTCGCACTCATTTTATCTCCGACAAACCGCCGGCTTGGTACGCGGGATTATACCGCCGTGACGAGCTCACAGGGGGGCATGTAATCAGCTTGGGGTCGAACAATGAAATGGCCGCCCGCGAGGCCCTCGCCGCCTGGCCCTGCGGGTTGCAATTTGGCGGGGGTGTCACCCTCGACAATGCCCGTGACTGGCTCGACGCCGGAGCGTCGAAAGTGATCGTCACCTCCTGGGTATTTCGTGAGGGACGGCTCGATTACGATAGACTTCAGCAGTTGGTGATGGCCCTCGGCCGCGACCGACTGGTCCTAGATCTCAGTTGTCGGCGAAGGGACGGGCAGTATTACGTCGTCACCGACCGCTGGCAAAAATTCACAGATTTAATTGTTGGCTCGGAAACATTGGGGCTGCTTGCGAACTCCTGTTCCGAGTTTCTGGTCCATGCCGTCGACGTCGAAGGGCTCTGCGGCGGCATGGAAACCGAGCTGCTTCGCGGTCTGGCCCAATGGTCTCCGTTGCCAACAACGTACGCAGGCGGAGCACGTTCCATGGCCGACCTGGAAACAGTAGAAACGCTCGGTCAGGGGCGGATTGACCTGACCATTGGAAGCGCTCTCGATATTTTTGGAGGGTCCGGGGTGAACTACGAGGATGCTGTGAACTTCAATCGGACGCACCGACGATTCGACAAAGCGGGTCCCGGTCCCTGATGCGACCTGTTTAGGACGCACCGGGGGCAGATCAAACCGTAAGGATTTCCTTCTCCTTGACTGCAAGGTGCTGGTCCAGCTTTAAGATGTACTGGTCCGTCAGCTTTTGAATTTCAGCCTCCGTTGTTTTTACCTCGTCCTCTGAAATGCCTCCATCGTTCTTGACCTTTTTCAACGATTCGAGCGCCTGACGGCGTTCATTGCGAATGGCGACTCGGCCTTCCTCGGACATCCGCTTGCAGATCTTGACGAACTCCTGACGGCGTTCGGCGCTGAGGTCAGGCAGAACAATGCGGAGGAATCGGCCCTGCACAGCCGGGTTGAGTCCGAGGCCGGCCCCTTGTATTCCCTTTTCGACCGCCTTGATATTGGCTTGATCGAAGGGCTGTACCACCAGCATTCGGGCCTCTGGAGCCGTGATCGTTGCGAGCTCCTTGAGCCTCATGTGTGAGCCGTAGGCCTCGATCATTACGTTTTCCACCAGGCTCGGAGACGCCTTTCCTGTGCGGACTCCGTGGAACTGATGGACCACATGCTCCTCCGTCTTGAGCATCTTTTCTTCGGTTTCCAATAATACATCGTCGATTGTCATAAATATCTCGAATACGAACAGAACAAAACAAAGTGACAGAAATTGCCTCCGGCTGTCGGATCCGACGCGAGCCGCTTCAAGTTGATACGGTAGTGCCGACATTTTTTCCGAGGACGACTCGGAGCAGATTCTTGGGAACGAAAAAGTCGAATACCACGACGGGCATCTTGTTTTCGAGACATAACGCGAAGGCCGAGGCGTCCATGACCTTGAGTTGTTTCTCGAGCGCCTCGAGGTGACTGACGCGCGCGTAGCGTTGCGCATCCGCAAACTGTTTCGGATCCTTGTCATACACTCCATCCACCTTTGTCGCTTTTAGGATCACATCGACCCCCATTTCATTGGCTCGTAACGCGGCGGCTGTGTCGGTTGAAAAGTACGGGTTGCCCGTTCCCGCCGCAAAGATCACCACCCTGCCCTTCTCGAGATGGCGTAGGGCCCGGCGGCGGATGAACGGCTCGGCGACCTGCGACATGGGGATGGCACTTTGGACACGGGTCGGGACACCCTGTTTTTCCAGGGCGTCTTGCAATGCAAGGGCGTTGATCACCGTGGCCAACATGCCCATGTAGTCACCCGTCGCCCGCTCGATTCCCCGCTTGCTGCCTTGCAGTCCGCGAAAAATATTGCCCCCTCCGACCACGATCACCACTTCCACCCCCAGCTCGCGCACTGCCGCCACCTGGCGCGCCATGTCGTGCACCGCCTCGGGGCATATCCCGGATCCTTCGTTGCCGCCCAGCGCTTCCCCGCTCAACTTCAGCAAGATCCGACGGTACCGCGGCGTAGGTTTGAAGGGTTTTTTCTTCATCGGTGGACCCTTGATATCAGTCCCCTGAACGGCGGTCAACCCGGTGGGATCAATCCCGTCCCCGATTCGTCGTCGAAATTCTCCTTCTTTCCCCGCTTGCCAGTTCGCAGTCCAGTCGCGCATTTTCGGTCATGGCAGCCGCACAATCGCCCGCGGATCTCGACGAACTGTTCTATCAGCCCGCAGATTCATTCTTTCAAAACCATCGCAACCAGGCGCTGACGTACGATGACGTCACGCTGGCCACGCTGTACACCGAGATCTTGCCTCGGGAGACCCAGCTCGACACCTCGCTGGCGGAAGGCCTCGAATTACACATTCCGGTCATCTCGGCGGACATGGATACGGTGACGGAATCCCGCATGGCGATTGCGATGGCGCTCAATGGCGGCCTCGGACTGATCCACTACAACATGGCGGAAAAGGAGCAACTGTCGGAGGTCAGCCGGGTTAAATATCACGTCCACGGCCTGATCCAGGAGCCCATCAAGGTCTCGCCGGATCAGCTCATCGGAGACGTCCTTCGGATGATCGAAGAGAAGCAGTTTTCCTTCAGCACGTTTCCCGTCGTGGACTCGGGAAACAAACTGCTGGGGCTGCTCCCCGGACATGTCGCAAAGCCGCGCTACGCCAAACGAAAAGTCTCAGAGGCACTGACCCCTCGATCCCAGGTGCAGACGATTCATGAGCGGGAGCTCGGGGCCGATCCTATCGCCCGGGCAGACCGCTTCTTCACGGATCATCCTGGCATCCACAAACTGCTGGTCGTCGATGATCAGGATCATCTCCGCGGCCTATTCACCATGTCCGACATCGAACGGATTACGCAGGAGCGGGGCGCCCAGTTGAAGCCGGCCCGTGATTCGCGTTTTCGCCTGCTCTGCGGTGTGGCGGTTTCCACGCCCCGGCTGGCGGATGGACAAATCGACCGCGACCGGTTTACCGGCCACGTCGGTGCACTCGTCGATCGCGGTGTCGACTGCGTCGCGATCTCGACGGCCCACGGCCACAGTGCCGGGGTGGGGGGGGCCGTGCGCCTCTTGCGGGAAATATTTCCGCGGCTCCCGATCATCGCCGGCAATGTCACATCGGCGGCCGGAGTGGCCTACCTCGCTGATTCCGGAGCCAACGTGATCAAGGTTGGACAGGGACCCGGATCGATCTGCACAACCCGCATTGTCGCGGGCGTGGGCATCCCGCAGCTCACAGCCCTGTACGTGGCCAGCCGTGCGGCTTCCACTCGGAGTGTCACGATTCTTGCGGACGGCGGGATCACCAAGTCCGGAGATATCGTCAAGGCATTGACCCTAGCCAACGCGGTCGTCTGCGGCGGTCTCCTTGCCGGCTGCCCGGAGGCTCCCGGCCAGATCTTGGAAATCAACGGCAAAGTTTACAAACAATACCGGGGCATGGGCAGTAACGCTGCCATGAAGGCCGGATCGGCGGCGCGTTACGGCCATCCCAATGATTTCACGCGCAAGGTGACTGCTGAAGGAATTGAGGCGTTGAAAGAAGCGTCTGGATCCGTGGATACGATACTCACCCAACTCATCGGTGGCATTCAGTCCGGCATGGGCTACGTCGGAACATCCACTCTTCCCGAACTTCGCAAGCGGGCCCGCTACATTGGCGTCACCGCCGCCGGTCATCGGGAAGCCGCGCCGCACGACATTATCGAGGTTAAGACGGCCGGTTGAAGCCACGGAAAGTAATCGTCTTGAGTCTATTCTCGCAGCACGAATTCTTTGGCATTGAGTAAACTCCACAAAATATCCTCCCAGCGTGATCGTGAAGTGTTGCCCGACACATAGTCCAGCAACTGCTCGGATTCCCTCGAACTCGGGGCCCGGCTCAATGCGGCCCAATACAGGTCTTCGAGGCGTTGTGCAGCGGGCCGATCCGTAAGGCTCGCCGCACCCAGGCAGTTTCCGGCAGCGGAAACGAAATGATCCATGGTTGGCCCGCTGATCAACTGAAAAACCTGATTCATCGCCGGCTCGCAGGAGCGTTCACATTCACTGGTCATTAAACGCGGCGGCTTTCCAAAACTTAGTAAGAATCGATCCGTATCTGAACTTCCAGCGGCCTTTCCGCGCCGGGATTCGGCGACAACACCCGGCAACTGGGCCGCACGAGTTCCCGGCGGCAATCCCGGGATCTCCAACGGAACACCCGCCGCCCGAGAAAGACTGTCGAGCAACTGCTCGGCCCCCAGGCGGCGGGGAGCGGAGTGCGAGAAATTTTGGGCATCCTCTTCTCCGAGGTCCGCCGGCTGTGCGGCCATCTGATAGGTATGGGACGCCATGATCATGCGGACGAGGTGACGCAAATCGAACTCAGACTTCACCAGTTCCGACTGGAGCAATTCCAGCAGTGCCGGGTGTGACGCAGGGTTGGTGGACCGAAAATCATCGACCGGATCCACCAGGCCACGCCCCATCAGGTGGTACCAGATGCGATTGGCCTGAGCTCGGGCGAAGAGCGGATTCTCCGGAGCGGTCAACCAGCGTGCGAGTTCCCGGAGCGGATCCGCCGTGGTCGGCTCGTCGTCACGGACGGCTAATCGATCCGGCCGTCCGAGTAATCTGGGTTCGGCATTCGTTCCGGTTCGGGGGTGCTTGTGCGCTCCGTCCTGCCTCACGAATATCAACTGCTCGCCAACAAACTCGTGCTTGTCGTTTTCGTCTCGGCGCCGGTTTTCGACGACTTTATAATCCACGCGCGCAAATGCCGCAGTCCAGTCGTGGTAATCATTCTGTGTCCAACGTTCATACGGATGATTATGACATTGGGCGCACTGCAGCCGGGTTCCCAGAAACACCTGAGCCACCGCCTCCGAACGTTCAATCGGCGTCCGATGGGCTCGGAACCAGTTCGCCGCTGGAACGGTATAGGTGCTGCCGCGAGCGGTCAGCAACTCCCGCGCGAACACATCCAGGGGCGTATGATCTGCCACGCGGGCAGCAAGCCATTCACGGAAAAGTTGAGCTCCCTTCCGATCGAGCGCCCGTTCCTCGAGCCGGAAAAGATCGGCCCACTTGAGCGCCCAAAAATCCGCAAACTCCGGGCGCTCCATCAATTGGTCCACAAGCTGGGCCCGCTTCGCAGGATTTCGGTCCGTCACAAATGCCCGTGCCTCCGTCGCCGTCGGAATCACACCCAGCAAATCCAAAAACGCGCGCCGAATGAAAACGGAATCACTGCATAGAATAGCCGGATTCAGGCGCAGCAATTCGAGCTTCTTAAAAACCGGCACGTCCACAGCGTTGAGTGGGGCGGGTCGGCTCCAGACGAATTTTTCGCGGGCCGGCAGGAATGCAAGAGTGGCCGGCGCCTGCTGATCAAGGTATCGCACAAGAACAGTCGTTTCTCCCGCTTGCTTCGCTTGTACGCGTCCGATCGGTGAGATGCTCACAATGGGATGGGCAGGTTCATATACCGCCATGTGCGTGACGTCTCGCCGGGTGCCATCTTTAAAATGCGCCGCCACAGTCAGTGCAACCGTGGCCTCGGGCGCCCGCACGAACTGTTCGCGCGGCTGGACTTCGAGACGCTCCAGCGGCGCTGCGGATGCTATATCGTTTGTCACATCCCCGGCGATCCACCGGTGCAATGCCCGGTACTCCCACGACGAGGTTTCGAACCGCACACCTCCCTCATGCGGCACCTGGCCCGTCGGCTTCAATAGGAGAAGACTCTGGTCGGGGTCCTCCCGGTCAATCCGGCGGCCCGCGAGATCGCTCACCAAGGTCGTGTAATCCCCGTCCGGATCCTCACCCCGGAGCGAGAGTCGAAAGCCACCTTTGCCATTCCGATTCCCGTGACATGCCCCACTGCTGCAACCACCCTTCGCCAACGCCGCCATGACGTCACGACGAAACGAAACCGGTCCTCGATCCGCTTCGATCGATGCCGCGCGGCCCACTGTGACTCCCGGAAAAAGAGCCATAACCGCCATAACCAGGAAGGCAATCAACCCTGGGAGATAAGGCGCAACCATGGCGTCAGCATTCCGGTTTCCCCATTCATCGGCAATTAGTTTTCGAGGGAGACCACACTTGCTGAAGTCGCGGCCTGCGCCATACACTCCATTAATGCGACATTCTGCGGCAACCTCGGCACGTCCGGTCTGCATCCGGCAAACAAGGGCGGGCTTTACCCTGATCGAATTACTCGTCGTAATTGCGATCATCGCCATATTGGCGGGGCTACTCCTGCCAGCGTTGAGTCGGGCCAAGGGCAAGGCTCTGGGAATTAATTGCGCCGCGAATTGCAAGCAACTGCAGACCGCCCTGCAGCTCTATACGGACGAACACTCGGACCGTTACGTCAATAATCATGGCGTCGGCCAGACGCGCGCTGAAACAAATACATGGGCCAACAACATCATTGATTGGAATGACAGTCCCGGGAATACCAACCTCACTCTGCTCACCGCCGCGAAATTTGCCGCGTTCCTCGGAAAAACACCGGGCGTGTTCAAGTGTCCCGCGGATCGTTCTCGGGCGGACAATGGACCTAGGATCCGAAGCTATTCCCTGAATTCCTTGGTGGGTGATCCAGGCGAATTAACCAACCGGTTCAATCCCTCCTTCACCCAGTTATTCAAAGGAGCCGATGTCCCCGACCCTTCTGGTATTTTTGCCTTTCTCGACGAACATCCTGACACCATCAATGACGGGTTCTTCATGAACCACCTCGACGAGGAGCCCAAATGGGGCAATCTGCCCGCCTCGTACCACAACGGCTCTGGCAACTTCAGCTTCCTCGACGGCCACGTGGAATCCAAACGATGGGTCGTCACCGGTCCCGATGGCACAGTCCGCCCGAATATCAAGGGCGGGGCCGGAGGTATTTTTCCTGCAAAACCCACCACCGATTGGGATTGGGTGAAAGAGCGCACGAGCCGGCGACGTTGACCACGAGCGAGCGGGCCAATGTCTTCGGCAACAACGCTGCCGGAGTTTACGGCGTGACCAATTTGGACCAGGCGACGAAGTCGAACGAGGATCCGCCGGCTACTTGCCGCCAAGCAGGTGCTCGATGACCAATTGGTCGAGATCCTGATAGTTGCGATCCGCGATCAGTTGTTCGGCTTGCTTTTCGGGATAGCTGCGCGCTTTTTCGAGGAGCCGGAGGAACGTGTCGCGAGAATTGGATAAATGCGCGCTCCAATGCTCCTGCTGTGTGGTTCGGAACGGATGCACGTCGAAGCACACGTATTCGCCCTTCTGCCCATACCCATTTCGTTCCAACGCCCGAACCTGGTTAAATGCGACTCGTAGATTATTGCTCCCGAAGGGCTTGTCCTGATCAAACTTCAACCCGTTCTGGTCATTCAGATGCAACGACCAAAGCTTCCCAAACGCCATCGCAAAGTCGATCTCATCCGCTGGATCTAATCCCGCCAGGATCGCATGCGCCGACTCGATCAGACACCCGACCCGTTTCGAATCCCGGGTAAGCTGCGCCACCGCCAAGGCATGGCCAATGGTCGGCAGATACGCGACGTCCATCGGCTCATTCGGTTTGGGTTCAATTGCAAGTCGGATTTTCTTGTCGTGCGCCAGCATCGCATCCAACGCCGCCACCAAAAGATCCACACAACGCCGGCCATTCTTCGACTCGCGGATATAGGTCCCTTCCCGCGCGAGCCAAAGCACCATGAGATCGGTCCCCAGCGCATTCGCGATGTCGATCGTCCGGCGGGATCGGTCAATCGCATATTGACGGCTTTTGGGGTCATTTGAGGTAAAGGCTCCATCGACCGTATTCGGGTGAAACCAAAGCCGCGGGGCAACCATCTCGGCCGTGATGCCCTCGCCATCGAGGCGTTTCTTCAATTCCTTCGCCTCTTTCAACACCTGTGCTCCGCTCTTGGCATCGATCTCCGGCACCGCATCATCGTCATGAAACATCATCGCCTCAAAGCCAATCTTTTTGAGCTCAGTAAGCTTACGGTCGAAGGAAATCTCGGTCCGAGTCGGCGGTCCATAGGGATCCTGTCCAGCACTCCAATTCCAGGGACCGGTACAAAAGCGGTAGATATTTGATTTGGCCATGATGATGTCGGCCGTAAAGGTAGAAATCTCAGAGCGAGTCGCGAGAAAAATCGGCTGTCGATCACCGATTGGTGGCATTTCGTACAAAGAGCGATCTCATTCGAACAAGCGCCCAGATGGAATCCTGGAACCATTCCGACCGTTCCGTACCACGCACCGAACTCTCTCGCCTCCAGCCTCCAACCGAAATTCAGTGAGCAGTCTGCGAACTACGGCATCCGTCTTCCCCTCGCTCGACAAGCGGGCACCGAGCGATCACCCTCCTGTGAATGGCTGAAGCTGCCGATTCACCGATAGACCGGCTCTGGCGTGAGTACGGCCAGAGCTTTCGGGATTTTGACGACCTAACCCTGGCTCGCTGGTGCTCACAAACTCTGGGTCAGCTCCACGGAAGATCCTGGCGGCTGTCGCACCCGCTTGTCGGTGCGTACCGGCTCGCAGCGCAACTTGCCCACGATCGGCAACTCTGGCTGAAGCGGCTGGTAAACATGCCGGTCGGATACCTCGAAGCCGACTGTTGCCGAGCTCCTCTGCTCCCTCTGTTCACCCGGGATATCGCCGAATCCGGCCTGCTTTGTCAGCACTGTGGAGAATCCGCGGTCAGCTTCGACGATATCCCGGATGAGGGACTCCGAAAATCCATCCTCGAATGGACACGGTTGTACGAACCCGTTCACCAGGTGGCCCATTGGGATGACAAACAGCGCAAGAAATCACGCGATTACGATCAGGCCTTCGAAGATGCTGCTCAACGAGCCGAGGAATTGATCGCCGAAGCAGCAACCACATTGGTCGCCCCGTTGCTCGAACACTTTCCCGCGCTCATCTGGGAGGACCAGGACGAGTGCCTTGAAGTCCGACCTGAGAATGTTTCCCTCTGAGTTCCTCGCATGCTTAAGAAGCTCATCAAGCTCCTGACGGGCGCCATTCTTTTCCTGACGTTCCTGATCCTTGCGACGCTGGTTTTTCTCGACTCGATAGCAAAGGCAGCGCTTACGTCGGTGCTCCGATCGAAAACCGGCCAGGACGTCCGCATTGAAAAGGTCGAGATCGGCCTGATCCGACCGACCTTTAGAATTGAAAACCTCCAATTATACCATCCCCCCCTCGCCGGCGGAGGTCCGTTCGTCCGAATCCAGGAGCTGTACGTGGAATACGATCGCAGCGCCGCAAATCGTCGCGACCTCCACCTGCCCCTTGTCCGCATCAACATCGCTGAAGTAAATATCGCGGAAGATACCCTCGGTCCCGTCAATCCAGCGGCGCTTCCGGGTGTTCTCGATCAACTCAAGGTTTTTACCAACCGCTCACCTGAATTCCGATTTACGGGTATCGACATTCTGAATCTCAGCATCGGAACTCTTCGAAAAATCAGCCCGAAAAACTCCGCACCACCCTATGAATTGAAGCTTGACGTTCGAAACGAAGTCATCGGTCCGGTACGGACATTGAACGACCTTCTGGCACCGTTGACGCGGATCGTCCTGAAAGCAAGTGGAACCAGTGTGGGGAAACCTCCCAACCCCGCTGCTCCACCCCGGCCAGCCCCCCTCCCTCGGCGGTAACCTTGCTGGGCGCCCTTGAATGAGGAACTCAGCGTACGAAGGGGCGAAAAAGCACGGATTACGGATTGCCGGCTCCGAGCTCTCTCCTAGACTCCGCTCTTGTGGAAACTCCCGCTATTCAAGCTCGACGGGCGACGCTCGATGATCTGCCGGCCCTTCTCGAATTGTGGCAGGCAACGGGCCTCCCCGGAGAACAACTTGAACAGTTTCTCACCGAGTTTCAACTCGTCAGCGATGAACAAGGTTCCCTTTGCGCCGCCGTCGGCCTGCTGATTCACCAGCAGGACGGCCTGATCCATAGCGAAGCCATTGCCGCCGGGGCAGACGCCGACACATGCCGGGCGGCTTTGTGGAGGCGGACGCAAATCGTCGCGCGAAACGCAGGCATTACCCGCCTGTGGACTCCCGAGGAGGACCCATTCTGGATCGCCAACGGATTTCATCCCGCGACGCCCGCAGAAGTCGCAGACATGCCCACGGCGATTGCAAATCCGGATACAAAATGGTTTCTCCACCTGTCGATGGACCCCAACCGCGCCAAGCAGATTGTCAACGAACAACTCGCGATTTGGGAAACCAGTCGGATGCAGGATAAGGAAGACTTCACGCGGAAGATCGGCAGCATCCGCAGTATCGCGCTCCTGTTCGCCGCGCTGATCATCGGAGGCGCGTTTGTTCTCGCCATGTACATCTTCTGGCGCCAACCAAATATTTTGGGGAAAATTTTCGGACGATAAGTCGACGTCCGTTCCCGCCCGCTCATCCGGCGTTCTCTACCGCGTCACGGGAAGAGATCTCCAGCATCCGTTCAATTGGCAGTCGCGCTTTGTGAATTACGTCCGCACTCAGCTCCACCTGTGGTGAAAGATTAGCCATGCAGTCGTGCAGCTTCTCCAGCGTGTTCATCTTCATGAACCGGCACTCGTTGCAGGCACATTTGTCTGTCGGCGCCGGAATGAAATTCTTGTCGGGGCATTCCTTTTTCAACCGGTGCAGCATGCCTGCTTCCGTCGCGATGATGATATCTCTTTGGGTTGCCCGACGGCACCAGGCGACCATCTTCTCCGTCGAACAAACTTCATCCGCCAGCATTCGCACCGCCTTGGGGCATTCGGGGTGTGCGACGACGGGGGCACCAGGGTGCCGTTGCCGGATGCGGGTAATTGCGGCGTGAGTCCACTCCACGTGAACATAACAGTTGCCCTTCCATAGGGTCATTGGCCTCCCCGTTTGCTCCATCACCCAACCGCCGAGGTTCTCATCTGGAACGAAAAGAATATCCCGATCTTTGGGAGTGGCATTTACAATTTTCACCGCATTGCCGCTCGTGCAAATTACGTCGCAGAGCGCCTTCACTTCTGCGCTACAATTGATATAGGCAATCGTCCAGAACCGTGGATTGGTATCCTGGAGCTGCCTTAATTTCGGCGCCGGGCAGCTTTCCTCGAGCGAACACCCGGCGTCCTTGTCCGGCAGGATAACGATCTTGTTGGGATTCAATATCTTCGCCGTCTCCGCCATGAAATGAACCCCGCAAAACACGATGACTTCGGCGTTCGTCTTCGCCGCCTGCTGGGCAAGTCCTAGGGAATCGCCCACGAAATCCGCCACATCCTGAATCTCAGGCACCTGATAGTTATGAGCGAGGATCACCGCGTTGAGCTTGTTTCGCAGCGCCCGAATTTCCCTCGACAAAGCATCCACTTGCACGGGCGCCATGGGTTGGCGCAAGCCGCCTAAACGGACGCCTGGGAGCTGTACTTCAGGCAGATGAATCATCGCCACAACGGTACGGCGGCTAGCGTCGGACGCAAATGTTTGGCCATCCAGAGGCCAACCGTCACGGATCCGGATTTCCATCCCAATCCCCATCTGCTAGCGGCGAACGTGTTGACGTTCGCGCCAATGCAGTATACCCCCGGACCATGAATTCAAAGGTCCTCTCCTTCGTCGCCGGAGTAGTGGTCGGTGTCCTTATCGCTGCAGCGGGATTTCTCGCGGGCTCCAAAACCGGCCGGGGACCCACCACAGCCGAAATTCTGGAGACTGCCTCGTCCGAGACATCCCACGTCGCCGAACTGGAATCATCACTCCAGCTTGCCCGGAAGACTACGGCTACCCTGGAATCCCAGAATACCAAACTGGCAGCCCAAGTGCAGAGCCTCCTTCGAAAATCCTCCACCCCCGTCATCCCCAGGCCCGCCATCGCTGCTCCAGAGCTCGATGCGGCCGACAACGAGTCGTTCAACGCCATCGCAACGGCTTTTACGGGTGGGACGAACGGGCCGATGAGCAAGGCCATGAAAGAAATGAAGCAGCAGGCGATGCGAATTCACATGGAGGGGAAAATGAACCAGATGAAGCAACGTCTCAATCTCACGCCCTCTCAGGAAACCAGCGTCCGCGGGCTTCTGGAAAAACAGATGGGTATGGGAAAGGAAGCCGCCGAGAAGGCGCTCGCTGGCAATGTGTCGACCGACGATCTCGAAAAAATGTCCAAGGCGGGGGGAAATCCGGAAGAGGAAATCAAGGCGCTCCTCTCTCCAGAACAACAGCAGGGGTACTCGGCCATGAAGGAGGAGGAAAAGGGTAGTATGGCCAGGTTGATGGCTAATAGTGAATTGATCCAAATGCAGACACTGTTGGGTCTTACTCAGGACCAGCAGGACAAGGTCTTCGGAGTCCTCATCCAGAGTCAGCAGCAAATTCTAAACCCGGAGTCTCCCAACAAAACGCCCGATTTTCGCGGTCAGCTCGAAGAGTCCGTCAAGTCGCTCCAGGGCGTCTTGACGGAGGATCAGATTGCCGGGTATCGCAAGTTTAAGGAGAGTCAAATCAAGCTGATGGAATCGTTCCTTCCCAAGACTGGTTCGGGGGCCGGTGGGATACCCACCGTGATACCCATTCCGGCAGCGCCGGCGCCTTGATCCAAGGCGTCGCAACTCCTGTGGAAAGAGGGATCTACGAACGCCGGAACTGATCCAGCTCAATACGATCTGCCGTAAGGCGACGGACCAACCCCTGTTGCTCTTCGATACGCTGGTTTGCATCCATAACCACAAAACCAAACTCGGTGCTCATCGACAGGTATTGCTCGAAAATTCGACCCTGGAAAAGCCGAAAGCTTTCGTACGGATCCGCTGACAACCCCAGGTCCATCCCCGCTTCGTGATGTTTCAACGCAGGTCGGTTATCCAGAATCCGAGCCAGCGACACTTCGAGCGGGGCTTTGAAGAAGAACGTCAAATCCGGGAGCGCCGCGAAGTCGTACATGCCGCGAACCCATTCGGCTGGACATCCACGCACGACATCACGGGCAAACGCCGTGAAAATGTACCGGTCGCAGAGCACGAGGTACCCGGCCTTCAACAGGGGCAGCAGCTGCCGTTCATAGCGGTCCGCGAAATCCGTGGCATGAATCAAACTAAACGTGGTCGGCGTCAGCAGATTCTGCTTCTTTCCCTTGCTCGTGGCGCTCTTGACGATCTCCGAGGAGTTCCACTCGGAAAAAAACACTTTTAAATTGCGCGCCTCCAACCATCGCTTCAACAAATGAACCTGCGTGGATTTTCCCGACCCATCGAGGCCCTCAACCGCCAGGAGCCGACCCGGCAGCCCCAGTTCCGCAAATGTCTTTCGCACGCACCGAACGTAGGAACCCCAGTCACTAAAACAAGAAGGAAGCCAAAGCCTGTTCCGAACACGACACCGCACTCCTCTTAAAATTTGAAACCGATCTCCGAGCATCGCAACGGCACGGATGTGCTCTTTGATTCCATCTTGACGTCCGCCGCCGCGAACGCCTTCGCTCAGCGGCTACGGCCGGGGAAATCATTCTCGTTGGGGAATCTCAACAGCGCCGCCCATCCATTCATCGCCGCGCTGCTGCGACGCCAGTTTCCGATCCGGCCAATTCTACTCATCACTCCGGATCTCAAGTCCCAGGAATCGTTCCACGCCGACCTCGCTACTTGGCTCCAGGCAGCCGATCTCAAGACTGCGCCGCTCTTTTTTCCACCCTGGGATATTCTTCCCGGAGAAGACAAGTTGCCTCACTCGGATGTCATCAGTGAACGGCTGGAAACTCTCGCGGGCCTCTGGCTTGCCACCACGCCCGGCGAGTCTAGCGCGCTGGCTCCCGTCGTCGTCACCTCCGTAACCGCTTTGATGCAGCGCACGTTCGCGCCGGAAGAACTTCAGCGGCGCACTCGCAAATTGCTGCTGGGCGATTCTCTGAATCCACTCGACCTCATCGAGTGGTTGGAGGAACAGGGCTATGAACCCGAGGCCCAAGTCGGTAGCAAGGGTGAAATCGCTTGGCGAGGGGGCATTGTCGACGTCTGGCCGCTCTCCTCCCCATGGCCGCTCCGCCTGGAGTTTTTCGGCGATACGCTGGATTCAATCCGTGAGTTCGATCCTCACGCCCAGACATCGCGAGAAACCGTGGATCAAGCGATCCTCCCCCCCGCCGGCGAACTGGCCCTCCTCCGACGACCCCATCCGGACGCCGAATCCAGCTCGAATCTGCCTCCTTCCGCTCCGGGCACATTGCTGGATCATTTGCCGCCAGGGTCGATCCTCCTTTTGTCCGAACCGGACACTGTCATCCAGGCCGCGCTTCACCTCCAACAGCAGGTCGCCCCAGGCACTCCCTTTTTTACTTCCTGGAACGACCTCCTGAGCGCCGCTGTCTCTCGGGGATTGATCACGTGCTCCCTAACGGAACTGCCGGAGGAACCCGACCCCAACCCCAACTCGAGCACCGAGCCGTTCCCGCTCCCGCCGATGCTGTCGCTGGACTCCTACCGCCCCATAGGCTCCACACTCCCCGCCCCCGCCCTTGCCGAGGTCCAGCGGCGTGATTTCTTCGGTCAACTCAACCGCTGGCTCCGCCAGGGTCAGGACATCCGGGTCTTCTGCAACAATGAGGGCGAACAACAACGACTCCAGGAAATCTGGCTCGAATACGGCCTCGACCAGACCGTGGGCAACGAAAATCGCACGTCGCCCCCCGCTCTCCACTCGGTCTTGGGCTCGCTTTCACGCGGATTTCTCTGCCCATCCGCCCGCCAAGTGGTCGTCACCGATGCGGAGATTTTTGGCCGCTATAAGATCAACAGGCCACGTCGCCTAAAATCACGTCATGCCGCCTCAGTCCGATCCGTGTTTGACATCGATTTCTCGGACTTCGAAGAGGGCGATTTCGTCGTCCATTTGGAGCACGGCGTTGGGCGCTACGCCGGCCTAAAGGTGCTGCCTCCGTCCAAATCCCGCAACGCTGCCGCCCAGGGCGACGGTCAGGAATGCCTCGTCCTTGAATTCGCCCCACGGGAGCCCGGAGGAGAGGCTCCCCGCCTCTTCGTGCCCGTCTCCGAGGCACACCTGATTAGCAAATACGTCGGAGCCGGCAAGGCGCGCCCACAGCTCAATACGCTGGGCGGCACTCGCTGGGCCAAAGCGCGTGAACATGCCGAAGTCGCGGTCCGCGATCTCGCGAGTCAACTGCTCCAAGTTCAAGCCGCACGTACCTCGCATGCCGGTTACGCGTTTCCTTCCGATGCCCCCTGGCAGAGAGAATTTGAAGGCTCGTTTCTTTTTGAAGAGACCCCCGATCAATTCAAAGCCATTGAGGCCACCAAGCGGGACATGGAAAACGTAAGACCCATGGATCGCCTCATCTGCGGAGATGTTGGTTTCGGAAAGACAGAGGTGGCGCTGCGGGCCGTATTCAAGGCCGTGCTCGCCGGAAAACAGGTCGCCATCCTCGTGCCAACCACCGTCCTCGCCCAACAACACTACCAGAATTTTCGGGAACGCATGGCCGAGTATCCCGTTCGTATCGAAGTGCTCTCGCGGCTCAGGAAACCCGCCCAAATCCGCGAAACAATCGACGGCATCGCTGCCGGCCACGTCGACGTCGTCATCGGCACCCACCGCCTTATTCAGGCCGACGTCGTCTTCAAGGACCTGGGCTTGGTCGTCGTCGACGAAGAACAAAAGTTTGGTGTCCGCCATAAGGAACAATTCAAGTGGATGCGCCAGACCGTCGATGTCATCACCCTGAGCGCCACGCCCATCCCCCGGACGCTCTATCTCGCACTGACCGGAGCTCGCGATATGAGCACTCTCGAGACGCCCCCTCAAGACCGCCTGCCCATCGAAACGATCGTGGGCAACTACGACGAACGCGTGATTCGGGACGCCATCATTCGGGAGATGAATCGCGGCGGGCAAATTTACTTCCTCCACAATCGCGTCGCCACCATTGAAAATATGGGTGTGCGCCTCAAGGCGCTCGTTCCCGACGCGCGCATCCTGATCGGACACGGCCAGATGGCAGCCACAGAACTGGAACAGGTGATGACGCAATTCGTCAGCGGCGACGCCGACGTTTTATTGTGCACCACCATTATTGAAAGCGGCCTCGATATTCCCAATGCCAATACGATCATAATTGACCGGGCGGATCGGTTTGGATTGAGCGAACTGTATCAACTCCGCGGCCGTGTTGGGCGTTACAAGCACCAGGCTTTCGCCTACCTCATGCTTCCCCGACACGCCCGATTGTTGACCGAAGCTCGTAAGAGGATGAGTGCCATCAAGCAATACTCCAGCCTCGGAAGTGGGTTCCGGATCGCCCTGCGCGATCTCGAACTGCGCGGTGCGGGAAATCTGCTGGGACCTCAGCAAAGTGGGCACATTACCGCCGTCGGTTTCGATCTCTACTGCCAGCTTCTCGCCCGAAGCGTTTCCGCTCTGAAGGGCGAACTCACCCAACCCAAGAATACGACACGGCTCCGCCTCGATTTCCTCGCCATGAATCCGGGTGAGGAAAGTCAATCAAACGCCTCCAAAGCCTCCTCGCGACTCGGCGCAATCGCCAAACCTCGGATCGAAATCGAAATCCCCCGCGAGATTCCTGTATATTTCTCGGAGGAATCGGAGAGCCGATCCAAGCCACCTGCCGACACCGATCGAGAGTCGATGCAATGCCTCGCACCCACATACCTTCCGCTCGATTATATACGCGAAGCGGGCCAACGTGTGGCCATCTATCGGAAGTTCGCCCAGATTGCCGATGCCCCCATGCTGAAGGATCTGGAGAAGGAACTCCGGGATCGTTTTGGCCCGCTGCCCCCTGCCGTGGATCGCCTCCTCGTCTGCGCCGACCTCCGTCTCCTCGCTGCCGCTCGAGGTATCTCGTCTCTCGAAGTGGTTGATGGCAAAGTGAAGATCACACGCAATGGTGAACTCATCACTCTCAACGGACAATTTCCTCGCCTAACCAGGAAGGAATCTAAGGCGCGTCTTAACGAGTTGAAGAAACTACTGCTGTCAATCGTTTGATCCCGATGCGTTACGGAATCCGAATCTCGCAAATGAAGGTTTGCTCCGGAAGTTCTGCGGAGCACACTCTGCCGGATTGTCATGAACAACGCGTCCCCCCCTGTTGAGCCAAGAACGGCGGGAACCCATCGGCCGACGGCGGCGGTCGATTTTTCCAAGCCGGTGGTGCGTCCCAAGAAGTCCGCATGGAATCTATTCCGTGACGTGCTCGAACATGGTGGACCGGGCTATCTGCAGTTCGCCATTACAAACGTTTGCAACGCGGACTGCGGTTTCTGCGGGTTCGCGCGCTCGACATTTGATCCCAAGGCGCGACGCAGCGTGACTCTAAAAGAAGCGCAAGACGTCGTGGACATTGCGGTCAAGAATCACATTGGCTACCTGCTCTTTGTCGGCGGCGAACCCATGGTACATCGCGACCTCCGCGCCATGACACGCTACGCGGCTGAGCGCGGCGTGCGTCCGATGATTTGCACCAATGGCGGTTTGTGGACCGAGCAGAACATGCGCGGCCTGGCGGACGACGGTTTAAGCAGCGTCATCATGTCCATTGACGCGCACGACATCGCCAAGCACGAGAGCAACCGCGGTTTACCAGACGTGTGTCGAAAGATCAAAAAGGCGAACGCATTTTTTCGCGACGCGGGCATCCAGACGACCGCAAGTATCACCGCCAGCCGGTTGATCGAGGATTTTGACAAGCTGCCCGCGTTTCTCGAAACGCTCGGCTTCACGAGTTGCACGTTCAGTTACCCCCTAACATCGCTGGCCAGCAGCTATCTTAGCTTCAGCGACAGTGGGTTGGTGAATTTCTCCAATGCGGAACTCATTGAGCTCTTTGAGAAGATCAAACGCATGAAGCAGCGGAGCAGCTTCCCCGTGGTGAACCCGACTGAATCGCTCGATGAGATGTAGCGTCACCTCCGCAAGGAGCCCGAAAAGTTCCCCTGCCTCGGCGGGCATAAATATTTTTACCTTGATTGGAACCTGAACCTATACCGTTGCCACTTCTGGGAAACGCCCATGTGCAATGTGTATGAATGGGATGACTCCAAGCTCATCCGCGACGGCTGCACGCGCTGCATGATCGACTGCTACCGTGATCCGAGCGTGCTTCAGCGAGTGGCCATCAACGCCAGTGACGCCTGGCAGGCCACGAAGAAGGGCCAGTTACTCACCGCCGCCAGGCACGTCTTCGATTCTCGCAACCTGACTTCGCTCAAGGCGGTTTGGGAAGACCGTAAGTGGATTGGTTGCGTATAGAATCGCTCGCAATGCCAATTCATTGTAAACTCGAACATACCCACCCAGTTCAAAGACTATCACGCCTCGCTTGGCGTCTCGCGCAATGCCAGTGCGGACGAGATTAAGAAGGCCTTCCGGAATCTGGCCCGCAAGCACCATCCCGACATCGCCAAGGACAAGAAGCTTGCGGAGGAGAAGTTTAAGGAGATCAACGAGCCCAACGAGGTGCTCCGGGATCCCGAGAAACGCAAGAAATACGACCAATTAGGCGCGCGCTGGCGCGAGGCGGGCGACTTTCAGTCAACTCAAGAAAGACACGGCCGAGCGCAAGGAGCGGAGGAAAGCGGCCAGGGATTTCATTTCGGTGGCACGGGTTTTAGTGACTTTTTCGAGCAATATTTCAGCGCCGGCAGTCGCTACGGTTTCCCGCAGGACATGGACGAGGAGGTTTCTGCCAGTACGGCCAAAAAGGGGAACCCACGCCGTGGTCATGACATCGAGGGTGATGTTCTCGTCACGTTGGCGGAAGTGATGCATAGCACGATTCGTTCCATCTCGCTCCAAACGGTGAATCGCCAAACCGGTGAGGTGCAGACGCATTCCTTTCAGGTCCGCATCCCGCCCGGAGCCACGGATGGACGCCGGATTCGCGTGCCTGGCCAGGGTGAACCCGGACGCAACGGCGGCGAAGCGGGCGATCTTTACCTGCGCGTACGCCACGCAGCGCATCCAGACTTCACGACGCGCGAGGCGGATCTCTATCACGAACTCGACGCCGCGCCGTGGGAGGCCGTGCTCGGCGCGGAGATTGTCGTTCCCACGCTCGAAGGCACGCTTAAGCTGCGGGTCCCTGCCGGCACCGAGAACGGGCAGACGCTTCGAGTGCGCGGGCGCGGCCTGCTGAAAGGCAAGACCGGTGAGCGGGGCGATTTCTTTGTGACTCTCCGCGTTGTCCTCCCCACCAAGATCAGCGAGTCCGAACGCGCGCTCTGGGAGCAATTGCGCAGCGCCTCCACCTTCCATCCCCGCAACGCCAACTCCTCCGCATCATGATTCCCGCCTCACGACCTGACGATACCAGTCCGCCGGTAATCGAATCGATGGCCGACGTCACGTTCACGCTGGAAATCCTCACGGAACTCTCCGGCATCTCCTCGCAAACCATCCTGTTTTACCGGGAGCATGGGCTCATTGCCACGGTCCCTGAGGGAGATTCAAGCGCGCCGAAATTCAACGAGGAATCGCTGCGCGCCCTCCGTCGGATTGAACATCTGCGCGACACCTTCGAAATGAACATCGCCGGCCTAAAACGCCTGACGAGTCTAATGGAAGAGGTCGAAAGCCTTCGCGCCGAACTCCGCGCGAGGCGATAAGACAACGCGAAGCGCCTTGGACTCAAGCAGCCGGTTATTTATGTACGACCCTGAAATACTCACCGGGCTGGATCGTTGGAATCGAGACGGGCGAAACCGTGGCGAAATCGGCCCAGTTCAACGGAGAAAGGGTCGTTGCGCGTTGGAGCTTGTAACTCGGGGACCAGAAGAGCTTGAGGGGTTGCGCTGATACAAAGGGCTCGAACTTGACAAGAGGTTGTTCCGGGGCCGTGCCTTCCTTGGCAACCAGCTTGCCTTTGAAAAAGAGTTTGAATTCGACATCCAGACCACTGGTCTTAGTCACAAACCTGAAGGAGGCATCCACCGGAATGTTGAGGACGCCTCCCGAAAGTGTGCCCGCCACACTGACCCCATTCGTGAGTAATCCGCCGAGCACCTTGCTTCCCTTGGCCTTGGCAGGGCCCGAGATCGCGAAATCAACGACCCCATTCTGGGTCTCCAAAAACTGGTAGTTGATCGCTCCCGCCGGAAACGTCTCGCCGACGATCGCAAGCGGCTGGCTGGTCACATCGAACGAAATCCTTCGTCTCGCGACGTCGGCAGCGGCGGCGAAGGGTAAGCTGAAGAGGACAATGACTCCTGACGCTGTCCCTCGATAACTGGCTGGTGCCGTTCCATCGACACCTGCAAGGCCCGGCTTATATGAATGATTCTCAAGCGCCGCCAGTTGATTGCCGCCGAGGAACTGGATCTTTCCGCCGTCCACGTTCGCAATCAGCGTCCGCCGTAGAAATCCGTCAAACTGCCTGGCGACTGTTCCTTCAAATCAAAGGTTTGACCACTGACAGACACCGAACCGGACAGTGTGACACTGGTCAGATTCGTATCAACGAGGTACGTGACAGGCGCTGCTTTCAGGAGCGAAGACGAGCTCAGCGCGGCCGACAAAGTGCAGGCGGCTAGCAGTTGGTGAATCAATGTCGTTTTCATAGTTGGGTTGCGCAATCGGATGGATGAAACACGTCCAACCATCTCGATCACTCCGGCAACCTACCAAATCCTCGGAGGTTGGGACAGCAAAACCACCCTATCCGCTTCACCGCGAATTGTCCAATCCCACCCGCATCTTGGTGACCGAACTGGAAGAAGCTGGCAGGTGGATGAAAGCGATTTCAATGGCTGAATCCCTCCGGCGAATGGTTTGATTTGATCTACATGACGTTGCGTGCGGTCAATATTGCGAGGCTGCTTTGCGGGTTGGCCGTCCCATTGTTCCTTTTGGACGCCGCAGCCCGGGCGGTGGTCATCAGTGAGATTTTTTATGACCCACCGGATCCCACGCGGGCGGAGGAGTTTATCGAATTGCAAAACACCGATTCAAAATCCATCGACATTTCGGAGTGGGCATTGGACGGCGGAGTTCAATTCCTGTTCCCTGCCGGATCCACGGTCGACGCAGGGGGCTTTGCGGTCGTTGCACGGGACCCAATCGCATTTGCCAAACGGTTCGGTTTTCGCCCGTTTGGCCCCTGGATTGGACACCTACGCAAGAATGGCGAGGAGATCCAAATTCGAAACGAGACGGGTACGGTGGTCAACACGATGCAATTTGGGGCCGGATTCCCGTGGCCCACGGCGGCCCGGGGCGCGGGTGCTTCGATCGAGTTGATCAACCCAATCCTTGATAACACCGCGCCCGGCGCCTGGCGAAGTTCACAACCCGGCGCTGTGGCGCAGCCCAAGGTTTTTGTTCCGGAGTCGAGTTCAGATTGGCACTACCGCAAGGGGACGACGGAAGCCTCAAATCCTCTCTCCTCATGGAGGACCGCGTCCTTTGTCGAGGACGCAAGCTGGCTTGCGGGAAAGACCTCGATTGGATATGGGGACGACGACGACAACACCCCCTTGGCGGACATGCAGTCGAACTATTCGAGCCTGTTCCTGAGACATCGCATCGAGATCTCACCCGGAGCGATACCTGACCTGTTACTCCTGCGGGTGCGTGTGGATGACGGGTGTGTCGTTTGGCTGAATGGCGTTGAAGTCGCGCGATTGCACGTCCCGGCCGGAAACCTTCCGTTCAATGCCTTTGGACAGGATCACGAGGCGGCGGCGACTTTCGAAGAGATCTTACTCACGAACGGAAAAACTCTCCTCCACACCGGCGCCAACCTTCTCGCCATCCACGCCTTCAATGTCACTTTGTCATCCAGCGATCTAACCATTGACGCCGAATTGCGAACACCCGGGATCACGACGGCTTTTTCCAATCCAACCCCCGGGGCTACAAACTCCGCGTTCACGGCCAATCCGCCTCCGTTGATCTCGGAGGTGCACCACGCCCCACAACAGCCCAGTGCCGGCTCAACCGTTGTCGTTACTGCTCACGTTGCAGATCGTGCGGAGGTCGCGGAGGTGATGCTCCGGGTGCAAGCAGTCGATCCCGGCGCCTACGTTCGGTTGAAGGACGAACTCTATCAAACGCGCTGGGAAGATATACCCATGCATGATGACGGACTGAATGGCGATCCCGTGTCTCGGGATGGCGTGTATACGGCGGTCCTCCCTGCGTCGTTCCAGGTGCACCGCCGTTTGATTCGCTACCGGGTGGTTGCGCGCAATGCCGCAGGCACGAGCCTGACGGTGCCGTACGCCGATGATGGGTGCCCGAATTTTGCGTGGTTCACCTACAACGGTCCGCCGGAATGGAGAGGGGCAAACCGTCCTGGCGCGGCAGGAACCAATGGGGCTGTGATTTCCTTTCCCACGACCGTTCTGAATTCGCTGCCCATCTATCAACTCATCGCCAATGCATCCGACGTGACCCGGAGTCAGTATGATTCGAGCGCGAACAACGTGAGAATGCGCGGGACGCTCGTCTATGATGGAGTGGTGTACGATCACATACAGTTCAACAATCGCGGCGAAGCGTCGACGTACGTGAGCGGGAAAAACAAGTGGCGCTTTCATTTCAATCGTGCCCGAGCCTTTGCCGCCCGCGATGCATGGGATCGGCCCTATCGTGAGGGTTGGGACACCCTCAATCTGAACGGCTGCTCCAGTCCTTGGGCAGCGGTGAACCGCGGAATGGCAGGACTCGATGAGGCAATATCCTTCCGTGTCTATCAGCTTCTGGGAAATCCGGCGTCTCACACACATCACGTTCATTTCCGGATTGTCGAGAATACCGCCGAGTCTTCCTCCACCAGTCAATATGTCGGAGACTTATGGGGTCTATACCTTGCGGTTGAGCAGCCGGACGGCGCGTTTCTGGATGAACACGGGCTACCCGATGGCAACATCTATAAATTGGAAGGCGGCCCCGACAAGAAGCATCAATCTGCCACGCAGGCGACCAATAGCACTGATTGGAATACATTTGCGGCGCGCTCCGGAAGCACTCAACCGGAGGCCTGGTGGCGTACAAACTTCGATCTGACCGCCTACTACAACTTCCATCTTGGAAACCGGATCGTCGGAAATATCGACCTGCGCGAAGACTTCAATCACTACTTCTACCATCGCCCCGACGGCCACTGGGTCCCAATACCCTGGGATCTGGACATGCAGTTTATTCCCAAGTCTCATTTGAGTGGAACCATCGTTCAGCGGGCCTGCCTTAGCACCCCAAGCCTGCGCACCGAATTTCGGAATCGCGCCCGGGAAATACTGGATCTTCTTCTCACCGATGTCTCGCCAAAGGGAGGCCAGATTGGGCAGTTGATCGATGAAACCGCCGGCTTCGTCCGAAATCCAGCCGGAGGCCGTGGCTGGCCGGAACTCGATCAATACCTTTGGAATTGGAATCCTCGGACCGCGGGCGACGGTTCCTCAACGGGCCAGACCAGTCACAAGGGAAATTTCTTTCGCACGCCCTTCAATGATTTGCGAATTGGAGGCTCCTGGGTTCGCACACTCGCCTCCAGCGATTTCGCGGGCTTCCTCGGCTATCTCCTGGAGTATTGCACAGACCGTTTTCCGGGGGTCACGTGGTCGGTCAACAACGGGCAGCAAAAGGGGTACGGCTTCAACTACGTACAACTGGAATCGCGAGATGCCGATGTCCCCACCCGACCCGTAATCTCGTCGGTCGGATCTCCCCATTTCGCCCTCGGTGACCTGCGGTTCCGCTGCTCGGACTTCACGGATCCTCAGGGACCCGGCACCTTCGCTGCCATCCAGTGGCGGATCGCTGAGATCGCCGCACCCGGTTTGGCGGGTTATGTGCCAGGAACACCGCGAAAATATGAGATCGAATCGACCTGGGAATCCGACCTGCTCCCGAGATCCAGCATGGACGTTTCCATTCCCGTAGGCGACCTGCGCACCGGTCACACGTACCGCGTTCGGGCACGTTTTCAGGACAACACAGCGCGGTGGAGTTCGTGGTCCGAGTCCATTCAATTCATGGCATCCGCGCCCGACGTTTCCGCGCTCCGTCATGATCTGCGGATTAGCGAGGTGATGTACCACCCGCCGGCCGCCACCGCCCAAGAACTTGCTGCCGGATTCAGCGCCGACGATTTTGAATACCTCGAACTTCGCAACATCGGGTCGAGTTCGATTGATTTGGCAGGCCTTCGATTCACCGCAGGCATCGAATTTTCATTTCCGGATCGCAAACGTCTGTCAGCCGGTTCGTGCATCGTGGTGGCAAAAAACAAGGCAGCCTTCGAGAAACGTTACGGAACCGGTTGGAACGTGGCCGGATTTTTCGGCTCGGAAAGTCTCAACAACCATGGGGAACTCCTCCGCCTTAGCTACGGACTGGACTCGCCCGTCATCGAGTTCACCTATTCGGACCGGGCTCCTTGGCCGACGGCAGCCGATGGGGAGGGTCCCAGCCTGGAATTGATCGACCCGAACTCTGGACCGGATCCCTCGGTCCCGGGCAACTGGCGGTCCAGCGATAAGTCCGCCGGCAGCCCCGGGCGATCACGCCGATTGAGTTATCTACAATGGACCTCGGAGCACCTTGGCACAGCGGATACCGACAAGGACGGCCGCTCAAATTGGATAGAATTCGCGGTCGGAAGCGATCCCACTCTTGTGGACCGAGAGGCTGTTCTCAAACTGGATCCAATAACGGCGGCCGATGGATCCGTCACCGTCCACTTCCCGCGCAACCTCGCTGCGGACGGTGTCACAGCCGCCTTGGAATCTTCCAGGGACCTTGCGGCATGGTCAAGCGATGCGATTCGAGTGGACGTTTTGAGCGACGGCGGGGATCAGGTGACCGAAGTCTGGGTCATTCCGGCGGGGCAATCCACAGCAGGCGGCCAGCGGTTCATACGCCTGAAATGGTCCCCGTAGCTCGCTCGGGGACGGTTCCGCATGTTTCCCCGGAAGGTTTATTACACAGAACTCGGCCCTTTTTTGCCTCGATCGATTTTTTAATTTCGAATGAAGAGAAAGTCCGATCCGCGCCTTTCGGAGTGGTTAGACGGCGGCGATCCCGGCACGCTAAATCCATGACTGCTGCGTCCGTCGACACCAATGGAAATCCTCAAGCCCTTTCCAAACGGGAAATCCGCGAGTTGAAGTCACGATCTCAGCGGCTTGATGCGCACCTGAAGATTGGAAAAGCCGGCGTGACGGACGGCTTTATAAGAACGCTCGACGAAATGCTAACCCTTCACGAGTTGATCAAGGTGAAATTCGTTGAATTCAAGGACCGCAAAGATGAACTGGCGCCGGAGCTGGCTCTGAAGACGCGTAGTCACCTCATTTTCCGGGTCGGGCATGTGGCCGTGTACTACCGAAAAAAAACCGCGGACCCGTCGGAGAACGCTGAATCAAGGCGGAAACCCGACCCGGTTCGTCCCCGATAACCGCAGTGATCTACTTGTACACTGTCATCAGACGGGCTCTTATTTCAACTCTTTGGCGGGCGCTTCGAGGACCCATGCGCGCTTTGGGGCTGCGGGAGTGAATTCAACGCCAAGTTCCTTGCGCACTTTCAAGGTCCACTCGGGCAGACGACGGTCCAGTTCCTGTTCCACGAGGATTTCCTGGATATCCTTGGAAACCTCGGCCAGCGGTATGGGGCCGGCTGGCTTCAGTTCAATGGATTTTATGATGTGGTATCCAAATTGAGTTGTGACCAGATCACTGATCTGGCCAGGCTTCAACGCCAAGGATGCCGCCTCAAACTCCACGACGGCCTGGCCGCGCGACAAAGAAAGTTCGCCTCCACGCGCCCGGGTGACCGGATCCTCCGAATACTGTTTCACCACGGTGGTAAAGTTTTCGCCATTCCTCGCCCGTTCGAGAAGGGAAGCGGCATGCCGACGACGTTCCTGCTGTTGCGCTTCGGTTAGATCGTGACCCGTGACCAGGTCCCGACTGGAGATTAGAAGATGCGCTACGCGGTAGGAATCCGGTCGCTGGTAGGAGACGGCATGGTCGTGATAGTATTTTCGGATTACGGCATCGGATACTTTCACCTTCGATCGAATTTCGCGGTTGATGACCTCCACGATAACCGCTTCCTGGCGTTTCATTTTTTGAAAATAGGCTTCACTGATGCCTTGCCGGGCTATTTCGCGCTTAAACGCCGCCTCGGTTCCCATTTTAGTCCGCATTTCCTCGATAAACTTATCAAAAGCTTGGTCCGCTTTCCGTCGATCTTCATCGGTTCCTCGGGATAACACGGATTTTTGGAAAATTATCCGCTCCAGCAGCAAGGCGTGTCGAAACTCTTTCTCATCGGAAGATATCGGCCGTCCCTCGTTGATCTGTTCCGTCTCCGCTCGGTTGTAATGATCTTCGATCTCTCCGCGGCTGATCTCAAAACCTCGGCCGCGAGCAAGAACTTCCGAAGGATCGGGGGCGGCGGCCGCCGGCGCTGGTTGGGTCTGCCCCCACTCACCGGAGAGCAGGGTCAGGATTGCCACGTAAACTAGAACCCAAAAAGGGAATGTCACCTTCATCCCCGCAGCATAGCGACGGTACCGCAGCCGCGGAACCAGAATTTTTAAGCCGATCACAGGCCCTTCGACCCGTTCGGGTATTCACCGTTCGACATTTGACTGGAAAGGCGGCAACCTCGGCGGGCCGATGCGAGAGCAGATTCGTGAATTCACAGAGGAAGCTGAAACATACCTCCTCGAGGTTATTTTCCAACAGCGACCCGGACGGAAGGCGGCCGCCCTCCGAGCTCTGCTGTTTGCTCTTTCCCAGGTTTTCGCCGTCGCTATCAAGATTCGGAGGTTTCTGTACAACGTTCGCATCCTCCGCGATACCACCTTGGGCGTCCAAGTGATCGCCGTCGGAAACCTTACCGTAGGTGGCACCGGCAAGACTCCTGTCGTCGAAAAATTTGCCCGAGCACTACAGGATCAGGGACGCAAGGTCGCAATTCTCTCTCGCGGCTACCGATCACGTCCCAAACCGTTTTCGGAGCGCCTCATGGACAAGGTTCTCCTGCGCGAGGACTCCACGCCGCCCCGGGTTGTTTCCGATGGATCCTCTCTCCTTCTTAATTCCGAGATGGCAGGCGACGAACCGTACATGCTGGCTTCCAATCTTCGCGACGTCGTGGTTCTCGTGGACAAGGATCGAGTTAAGTCCGGTCGCTTCGCGGTGGAGAGATTCGGGTGCGACACGCTGCTCTTGGATGATGGTTTTCAGTACTGGAAGCTCCGCGGACGACGGACGGATGTCGTGCTCATCGACTGCCAGCAACCCTTCGGCAATGAATTCATGCTGCCGCGCGGCACGCTCCGTGAACCCCCATCCCATCTGGCGCGCGCAAACGTCATCTTCCTGACCAAGAGCGACGGGCGGACGGCAGAACTGCGGAAACGCATAAGCCAGTTAAACAACCGGGCCCGTGTCATTGAATGCGTCCATCATCCGTTGTACTTCGAGGACGCCTTTACCGGGGATCGACTCGGGCTTGATCTCGTTAAGGGACGCCGAATCGCCAGCCTAAGTGGTATTGCGCAACCCGAGAGTTTTGAGCAAAAGCTGGTCGACCTGGGCGGGGAACTTGTGCTGGCCCGACGGTTTGCCGATCACCACCGGTTCAACCAGCAGGAAGTTCTCGATGCAATCAACCGCGGCAAGAAGCGGGGGGCCGCCATGTTGGTTACCACGCAAAAGGACGCCGTCCGCTTCCCGAAGCTGGACCGTCGAGATCTGCCAATCTATTTCATGCGAGTCGAAATCAAGATCACAGATGGCGCGGAGAATTTCCACGACTGCGTCCGGCAGATCTGCTTCCGATAATGGACCTCCTCGCTTACTGGCTGGCTCGCGGATTGGTGATTCTGGTCTCGATGATTCCGCTTCGCGGTGTGGCCCGGATAGGCCGGTTCGGTGGCACTGTCGCGTGGTGGATTGACCGACGACATCGTCACGTCGCTTTGGCGAACCTGCGAATTGCGTTCCCGGATGGAAAATCCGATCAGGATCTGGTCGACATTGCCCGCGAAAATTTCCGCCGACTCGGCGAGAACTCTTTGTGCGCGATCCGCTGTACCACGATGACTGCCGAGCAATTGGCCCGTCATTTGACTTGGTCGAATCTGGATACCCTGCCCGAACAGGGGAGCAGCCTGGTGGCCGCCATCGGTCATTTCGGCAACTTTGAACTCTACGCACGTGTCAACGATGTGGCTTCCGATTGGGCGAGTGCGACCACCTATCGGGCGCTCCGACAACCCGCTCTGAACGGACTGATGCTCGCGCTCCGGGAACGTTCGAAGGTTCAATTCTTCGAACGCCGCTCCGGTGCACGCGCCCTCCGTCAAGTGCTGGCCCGTGGCAAGGTCATTGTCGGCTTGCTGGCGGACCAAAACGCCGGCAAAAGGGGCATCCGCCTCCCGTTTTTCGGGCGGGAATGTTCCTGTAGTGCCGCCCCTGCCCTGCTGGCTCTCCGGTATCGACTGCCTCTCCAGGTGTGGATCTGCTTCCGCACAGGGCTCGCTGCCTGGAATATCCGAGGCGGAATCCCCATCGCCACGCAGCGGCCCGGCGGTTCCCCTCGAACACTCGAAGAAATCACGGCCGACATTCAGGGCGCCTACGAATCTGCCATCCGGGAGGATCCCGCAAATTGGTTCTGGTTCCATCGCCGTTGGAAACTCTCAAGCAATCCGCAGGCCAGTGAAACCCCAGAGCCCGGCAACTTCGCTTCAACGTAAGCACGGATCCTCTCCCTCAGCGACGAGGTGCCGGTCACCTCAGCCCGGGTCGCGGAATAAAAAAGCGACGCAGTCAGGACAGAGCCAATTCCATAGAGCAACCAGACGTTGTCGATAAAGTACGGGAAGATCATCAAGGCCATCCCCACGAGCATCGGGTGCCATTCCTGGGCGCCTTTTCCGTAACGCCACGCCGCAAAGCCGAACGTACCGAAGATAAATCCGCCCATTAGGTTGGGTAGGCTGAAGTTCATGGGGTGATCTTAACGCCTAGCGTTGAAAAGGCGACGCTTGTCCGGCAGGGATGCCTGATGCGGGTGTATCCCGAAGTTGTTTGTACACGGGCACTCTTAAGGCGCGGAGCGCCCACAACATCGGGATGCGCCCGCCGAAGGCCACTTGGCAGAAAAACGAGAAATGCCACGCAATTTTTCCCAAAATTCCTTTGCATCCGAATCGACTTCCGCTCGACCCGCACCAATTGCGTCGGCAAGGTACCTCGGCTTTTATGAAAGCCGTTCTCGACTATCTTCAAACTCATCAGGCCCGTTTCATCGAGGAACTTTGCGCCTACGCCCGCATTCCCAGTGTGAGCGCCCAACCGAAGCACGCTCCGGACATGTTACGGGCCGCAGACTGGATCGCCGACCATTGCCGTTCGCTCGGCCTAACCACCACGATTCATCCGACCGCCGGCAACCCGATCGTCGTGGCGCGGACAACCCCGGTGAATCGTCGCCATCCGACCTATCTGGTGTACGGCCACTACGATGTTCAACCGCCTGAGCCGTTTGAATTGTGGAAATCCCCCCCGTTCGAGCCACGAATTGAAGGCCGAAGCATTTTCGCCCGGGGAATCAGCGACAACAAAGGCCAACACCTCGCCCATCTTAATGTCGTGGAGGCGCACGTTCGAACGAAGACGCCCTTGCCGTGCAACCTTGTTTTCCTGATCGAAGGCGAAGAGGAAGTGGGCAGCGATCATCTGGGTCTATTCCTCCAGAAACACCGTCGAAATTTGGCCTGCGATGGCGTTGTGATTTCCGATAACGGTATCCCCAGCCTAAAACACCCGGCCTTAACCTATGCGCTACGTGGCATCGCCGCGATCGAAGTGCGGATTGACGGGCCGTCGCGCGATCTGCACTCGGGTCTCTTCGGTGGTTCGCTGGAGAATCCTGCCATGGCCCTCTGCCAGTTGCTCGGGAAGATGCGAGATTCGCGCGGAAGGATTACCGTGCCGGGCTTTTACGACGATGTGGCGCCACTTTCAATCTACGAACGGCGGCAGATGGCCAAACTACCCTTTCGGAGTGAAACCTATCGGAAATTTCTGGGTGTCCCGAAGTTGTTCGGAGAATCCGGATTTACACCCGAAGAGCAAAAGACTTCCCGTCCCACGTTTGAAATCAATGGACTGACAAGCGGCTATCAAGGCGCGGGCAGCAAGACCATCGTGCCGTCGTGGGCTTCCGCCAAAATCACCATTCGACTGGTGCCAAACCAAAAGCCGCGACAGATCGTCATCGCTGTAACGAAATATTTGCGGAAGCACTGTCCTCCCACGGTTCGGCTCACGGTAACACACGGCCATGGAGGCGAACCGTATCTTGTCTCGCCGACGACGCCCCGCGCTCAAGCGGCCCTGCGCGCTCTTCGTGCAGGTTTTGGATACGAAGCACTGCTCACGCGGGAGGGAGGATCCATTCCCATCGTGAATCAATTCAAGAAGGTGCTTGGCGTGGACACGTTGCTGCTCGGAATGGCGCTGCCTGATGACAATGCCCATTCGCCCAACGAAAAATTCAGTCTGGACGCCTTTACGGCTGGCATGCGGATGGGTGCCCACCTTTGGAAGGAACTGGCCGCAATTTGAAGTCGTGACCCCGGTACATCCAACCCTTATTGTTCAAAGACTCGTCTCGCTTGGCAACCCGCCGCACCGCCACCCCCATGCCTTGTATCGCTGTACTCGGAACGTTCGACACCAAGGGGCTTGAACATGCCTTTGTCGCCGACCTCATTCGTGCGCGCGGTCATTCGGTCCTTCTGATCGATGTCGGTACACTCGATGCCCCTACTGTCCCGCACGATATCACGAGGGAGGCTGTTGCCCGGGCGGCAGGTTTTGACCTGACGAGCATCGCCTCGCGCCGGGACCGCGGAGAGGCGGTCGCTGCCATGGCGAAGGGCGCGGCCGCTATCCTCACCGAACTGCGGAGTGCTGGCCGGATTTCGGGAGTGATTTCACTGGGTGGCGGTGGTGGCACCGCGATCGGGACGGCTGGCATGCAGAGTTTGCCGATTGGATTTCCCAAAGTGATGGTGTCGACGCTCGCAAGCGGCAACGTTGCGCCGTACATCGGGGTGAAGGACATCGTCATGATTCCGAGCATCGTGGATGTGTCGGGCATCAACCGTATTTCTCGAACGATCTTCAGCCAGGCCGCGGGGGCAATTTGCGGCATGGTCGAACAACCCGTGCCATGCGGCGCCGATAAGCCGGTGATTGTCGCAAGCATGTTCGGCAATACCACAAAATGTGTTCAGCACGCCCAGAGCCTCTTGGAGAAGGAGGGCTACGAAGTCCTTGTGTTCCATGCCACCGGCGCCGGCGGTCGAACCATGGAGTCGCTGGTTGAAACTGGATTGGTCTCGGGGGTTCTCGACATCACCACGACGGAGTGGGCAGACGAATGGGTGGGCGGGATATTAGGTGCCGGACCCAACCGATGCGAAGCGGCTGCCCGCCACGGAATCCCCGCAATCGTGACCCCCGGTTGTCTTGACATGGTGAATTTTCAGGAACCCGCCAGCGTGCCCGACACGTTCCGAGGTCGGCGATTTTATCAGCATAATCCGAAGGTCACCTTGATGCGAACGACGCCGGAGGAATGCTCCGAACTAGGGCGAATTCTCGCCGAAAAGATTAATTTGTCGACGGGACCGGTCACCGTGCTGTTTCCCACCAGGGCCATCAGTGTTATCAGTGCTCCCGGCCAGCCTTTTCACGACCCTATAGCGGATCTGGCACTGTTGTCGTCCTGGAAGGCGCATTTGCGCCCCGACATTCCCTTTCGAGTACTGGACTGTGAAATCAATGATCCGTCGTTTGCTGAGGCGTGCGCCTGTGCGCTCCTCGATAACATTGCAGCCAAGAAAAAAAGCTTATGATAATTCGCCATCTTGCGTTGCACCTGCTGAACTGCATCACAATCACCGCGTTGGGCGCAGGACTGGGAGCAAACTCTCGTTCCAGAGAAACACCCCCGCCGTGGCCGGGGGATGAATGGCGCCGTGAGCATCGGATCATCGATCTACACCAGCACATTGATGGCACGGAAGAACGGATGACCCGCTGGCTTGGAATCATGGATCGCGTGGGTGTTGGAATCGGCGTGAATCTGAGCGGCGGAACCGTCACCTCGAAGCTGGGAGAGCCGTCCGCCTTTGTGCGCTTGAAGGAACTGAGTGAGCGGTTGGCCCCCGGCCGATTCGCCCTCTATTTCAATCTCGATTTTACCGGCTGGGATGATCCGGATTTCCCTGAGCGAGTGGTAAAGCAGGTCGACGAGGCGCATCGACTCGGGGCTTCCGGTCTCAAGGAATATAAGCGACTTGGACTCTATCTGCGTGACGGCAAAGGCGAACTCATCAAGATCGATGATGCAAAGCTCAACGCGGTTTGGCGTCGTTGCGGTGAACTTGGGATGCCCGTAAGTATCCATGTGGCCGATCCGCGCGCCTTCTGGCTGCCGTACGCGCAACAGAACGAGCGTTGGAAAGAATTGAAAGACCATCGCAGTTGGTGGTTTGGGGATCCGAAACAATTTCCAGCACGCACCGAATTGCTTGCGGCGCTGGATCGGGTGATCACCCGCAACCCAAAAACCACGTTCGTCTGCGTGCATTTTGCCAATAATGCCGAAGATATTGATTGGGTGGATCGTATGTTGGATTTGCACCCGAACATGAACGCCGATCTCGCGGCTCGGCTGCCCGAGATCGGCCGCCAGGATCCGGCCAAGGTTCGTCAGCTTTTCATCAAACACCAGGACCGGATCTTTTTTGCAACCGATTTCCAGGTCTACCAGAAGTTGACTCTCGGATCCTCGAGCGATGCCGAGAAACCCACCGATGACGATGCAGCGATATTTTACCATAAGGAATGGCGTTGGCTTGAAACGAACGATCGGGACTGGCCTCACATGACACCGATTCAGGGAGACTGGAACATCAGTGCCATCGGTTTGCCGCCCGAGGTCCTTCGAAAAATCTATTTCGACAATGCCCGCCGATTGCTGGTCCGGACGCTGCCGTTCACAACGATTCAAGCGAAGCGCATTCACCGTGACTTCAAACCCAACGGCCGCCTGACCGAGCGAGAGTGGCGTCAGGCGACACCGATTCATCTCGAGCAACAGTGTCTGGATGGCAAAGCAAGGCCGGAGCTCAGCACGACCTGCCGCGCTTTGTGGTCGGACCAGTTCTTATATCTTAGCTATGATTGTCCATTCACAGCTTTGACGGATTTCGGAAAGCCTCAAAAGACTGAGCGGATTAAGTCGCCGGCCGCGCTTTGGGATAAGGATGTCGTCGAGGCATTCATTGCGCCCAACACCAATCAACTCAATCACTACACGGAGTACGAGTGGGCGCCCAACAATGAAGCGTTGGATCTGCGGCTGCGTCGCCCCGAGTCGGATTTCGCGTGGAGCAGCGGAATGGAGTGGAAGGTGAGCGTAGACAAGCGACACAAGATCTGGTGTGCGGAGATTCGGATCCCGCTGGCGTCGATCAGTGACACTCATCCACAGGCCGGTACGCGGTGGCGTCTCAATCTCTACCGCATTGACCGTGCGGGGAAGGCATTCCTGGCAATGAACCCCGTGCTTTCGGGCAGTTTTCACACACCGGAGCGATTCGGCTGGATGGAGTTCGTGCCGTAAAGACGGAGTCGCTTTGTGATTACCGCCCAGTCGTTCGGCACTCTCTGGCTCAACGATGCGAGCAGGACGAACGATGGTTATCCGGCGGAAGGCGGTTCTGAGAGCCCCCGCCATGGGTGGGCCAAGTGCCGACACAAAGTACTACGACTGACGTTGTCCGATGGCATCTCGAGGCTGCCGAGCATTGCTCCTCGCACTCACGTTCGGGAAAGATTTTGAAACTCTTCCTGGCGCTCGTGGGTCAACGCAGCTTAATTGGCCGGGTTAATTCTTGGCCGTCCTAATATGCGCACTCTGAAGTACCGAATTTTTGCGATTATCGTGCTCTCCTTTTTCCGTTTGGCACCGGCCATGGTTGCTGCGCCGTCGGCGCTGGATCTCGTCGGCAAATGGGATGCCCTGATCGAGTTCGGCAAATTCAGGATGAAGCTGGTGTTGCGAATCGTCCCTTCCAAGGACGGCAAGAAGGCCCAAGTTACGATGGATGTTCCTGAGCAAGGAGCCAAGGACGTGCCGGTTAGCGCCTTGCTTTTCAATCCACCAGAGGTTCGCCTGGAAATTGATCAATTCGGAACAACCTTCAATGGAAACTTGAGTGACGATGGCAGCGCGATTACTGGCGAATTTGAGCAGGGGCCTGGCGGCCGCCCAGCCGGCGCGACCTTCAAACGAAACACTTCCCCGGAAAAGTCCGAGCTGCCAAAAAAGCTACCAGCACCCACTGCTCAATAAGTAGGAGAGATCGGATATGATGCATCTTCAAATGAAATCCTGGACTGGGTTCACTCTCAAGATTGTGAGTGCCCTATTAATCGTTTTATCGGAGTTCTCCTTGCTGGCCAGGGAAACACGGGACAAGGGAAAAGAGAGAGCTCATGGAACGGATTCGCTATTCAGCTCTGGCGAGATTCTACTGCTCCGCCTCAAAATTTCCGACAAGGAGATGGAGACCCTGCGGAAGTATCAGTGGAAGTTTGGCCGCCAGACAGAGCGTGAAAAGGTGCAGATCACAGTGCGGGAGGGGGCGAATCTCTATACCAATGTGTCCGTGCAGCTGAAAGGGGCGGCGGGAAGCTTTCGATCCATTGATGACCGGCCCGCCTTCACGTTGAATTTTGATCGGAATGCCAAACGTCAAACATTTCACGGTCTCAAGAAATTGAGCCTGAACAACTCCGTGCAGGATCCCACCTATCTCAGTGAGCAGTTTTGCCGGGAAATGTTTCTCAAAACGGATGTGCCGACGCCGCGGGCGGCGCATGCCCGAGTTGAGCTGAATGGGCGCGACCTCGGTCTCTATGTTTTGATGGAGGGGTGGGACAAGGAATTCCTTAAGCGCCATTTCAAGGATGCTTCGGGCAATCTTTACGACGGTGGATTCATTAAGGACGTTACGGATGAATTAAGCACAAACAGCGGTGACCCCACCGATCAATCGGATCGGTTAGCGTTGGCAGCGGCGGCACGGGAGCCAAATCCAACCAACCGACTGGCCCGGCTGGAGGCCGTGCTGGACGTCGACCGATTTCTAACCTTCATGGCATTGGACGTGATGCTTTGGGATTGGGACGGATACCCCATGAATCGCAATAACTGGCGCCTTTTTCACGATCGAAGCACCGGAAAAATGGTTTTCATGCCGCACGGAATGGATCAAATGTTTTGGAAACCCGAGGGAAGCGTTCTTCCAACCGTTCAGGGCCTGATCGCCCAGTCTTTCATCGAGATCCCAGAGTTAAGGAAGCGGTATCTTGAGCGGATGAGAAAACTTCGATCGACGGTATTCAATGTCGATACCATGACTAATCGTGTGCGCGAGATAGCAAGCCGCGTCATTCCTGTTCTGACTCAGACAGATCCAGACAGCGCAAAGCAATACCCAACCGCCGTTGCAGATTTTACCAAAGCCATTGTGCGGCGGGGGCAAAGTTTGGACGAACAGTTGGCGCAATCCTTTGAGCCTGCGGCATTTGATGTCACGGGAGTCACGCGATTGAAGGGATGGCAGTCGAAACGTGAATTTGGGAGGCCGGAGTTTTCGCCCAGCGTGAGTTCAGGCGGGGAGCCAGTTCAGATTGGCAGCCGGCAGGGTAGCAGCATTGGAACATGGCGCAGCGGGATATTGCTGGAACGGGGCCGCTATCGGGTCGAAGGTCGGGTCAAGACGCAGGGTTTGGTGATGGATCCGGGCGATTCGCGCGGAGGCGCAAGGCTTCGGGTGAAAAGTGCCCGATCGGAGAGCCCGTTCCTGGGCGATTCAGAATGGAAGACCCTGGATTTGGAGTTTCAAGTCTCGGAACCCCTCTCAGAAGTGCAGGTGGTTTGTGAATATCGCGGAGCCGAGGGCAACGCGTGGTTCGATCTGGATTCAATCCGTGTCAAACGACTTCCGGCAACGAAGTAGCCGTGGGTAGCGATATACTTCGCCTCATGCCACAGATTCTTCAGCACAGAGTGGTGGACGCCGCAGTCTATTTGCTGCCTGTGCGCACGCGGATGCCGTTGAAGTTTGGTCACGAATCACTGACAGAAGTGACCTGTGTGCGGGTGCGTCTGCGGCTGACGGATCCTCGGGGCGAGATTGCCGATGGGTGGGGTGAAACGCCGCTCAGTGTACAATGGTCATGGCCGGGGAGCCGGCCATTTGCCCCTCGGCTCGGGGCGATGATCGAATGCTGTCGACGTTTGGCTCGGGCTTGGGTGGATTTTCCCGCGGAAGGTCACGCTTTTGATCTGGGTCATGATTTTCTGGAGCAGGTGCTCCCGGGGCTATGGAGGGATCTAAATCGGAGCTTGGCGCCAACGGACGCCGGAACGATGCCGTGGCTCGCTGCCTTGATTTGCAACTCCGCCTTCGATCTGGCGTTGCACGACGCGTGTGGACATCTCCTAAATCGGCCGATTTACCAGACGTATACCGGAGACTTTCTGAAGCGTGAACTATCCGAAGTCCTGATCCCGAACTCGGAGAACGCGACTGCCTTTCGGGAAAAGTTTCCGGCGGATTTCCTTCTGCCGAAACCCTTACAGACTCTGGCGGCTTGGCATCTAGTCGGCGGACTGGACCCACTGGATGAGGGTGAATTGTCTGGAAGCGAACCGGTAGACGAGCATCCCGTGTTGCTGGCGGACTGGATCCAACGCGATGGATTGAAGTGTTTGAAGGTAAAGTTGCGGGGGAATGATTCGGATTGGGACTACAGGCGGATGGTTCAGGTGGGGAGGATTGGGCGGGCGGGCGGCGTGAATGACTATTCTGCCGACTTCAATTGCACCGTGCGGGATCCAGCATATGTCTGCGAGATCCTGGATCATTTGGAACGAGACGAGCCGGAATTGTTTTCCAGCCTCCTCTATGTTGAACAACCATTTCCCTACGAACTCGAGGAACATTCCATTGACGTGAGAGCGGTCAGCCGGCGAAAGCCATTATTCTTGGATGAAAGCGCTCACGACTGGCGTTTGGTTCGGCTGGGTCTGGAGCTGGGATGGACTGGAGTTGCTCTCAAAACCTGCAAAACGCAGACCGGAGCCCTGTTGTCGGCCTGCTGGGCCCGCGCTCACGGCATGCAGATCATGGTGCAGGATCTCACCAACCCCATGCTGGCCCAGATCCCTCACTGTCTATTGGCAGCAAATGTCGGGACGATCCGAGGCGTGGAGACGAATGCCATGCAGTTCTATCCCGCCGCCAGCGAGCCCGAGGCGGTGGTGCACCCAGGGCTCTATCGACGTCAGGGCGGCTGCGTGGAATTGGACTCTATTTCCGGGCCTGGGTTTGGGTATCGGCTCAACGATATCAGCCGGAAGCTTCCGCAACCGATCGTGGAGTATGGATAAGTCACCCGTTTGCTTCCGGGCCGGCGGCTGCTAGCCTTGCGGCCGATGAAGCTTGGTCTCCGCCTGATTGCGGGCATGCTCCTTGTGGTGGGAGTTGCCCTCTGGTTTTTTGGCGGCCTGAACTGTGGTTGGACCAAAACCTACGAGGAAGACCCGACGACAGATGCGGTCACGAATCTCACGTACTCCGAGAGACGGTATGTATTTCGTCCCGGGCTGGAATTTCTCGGAGCTACAGCTTTGGCGGCCGGGCTACTTGCGGCGCTTTCGTGTATGTTTCCGACTGCGGGCAACTCCGGAGTTGGACTGAACGTAAGAAGAGGCATTCAAACCCACCCTCAATGACAGAACGATTCACCATCGCCTTTGGCTCTTTATACAATGGAACCTGCTCCAAACTTCGCCCGTCGAAAACCCAAGATCGCCGCGGTTCAGCTCGAGGAAATTGATCTGGCCTCCGGCATATGGTGTCTGGACAGTCCCCTGACCGTGCTGGGCATGCCTCTGGGGCATCGGATGACAGTGATTCGCCTTTCATCGGGAGATTTGTGGGTGCATTCGCCGGTGGAATGGACTCCGGCGCTTGGCGAAGTGTTGTCTTCCCTCGGGGATGTGCGGCACGTGGTGGCGCCGAGCTGTCAGCACGATCTCTATCTGGAGGGATGGTCGGCTCGATATCGCACCGCTCTGTTTTGGGCGGCACCTGGGTTGCGATCGAAGCAGGAGAAAGTGCCCTTCAGTGGTGATCTGGTCGATCAACTGAATTCAGAATGGGCTGGTCAGATTGATCAATGCCTGGTTGGTGGGATGCCCGGAGTCAATGAATTCGCATTTTTTCATCCAGCAAGCCGTTCACTCATCGTGGCGGACCTGGCGTTTAATCTGGCGTCCTCCGATGGTTTTCTATCCCGAACGTTGTTGAAAATGAACGGGTGCGCGCGCGGGTTTGGCCCAAACCGCTCGTTTCGATGGATGATCAAGGATCGTACCGCGTTCGCCGCCTCACTCGAGCACGTGATGGTCTGGGATTTTGACAGGATCATTGTCGGCCATGGCGAGGTGGTTGAACGAAATGGGAAGCACACCATGGCGGCGGCGTTTGGCAAATTTCTCGGACTGGGTTCGTGACCAGGCCTGCACCGGATTAAGCAAGATCCTGGAACCGTTCCCCTGATGCGCCGCTCTCATCCAATCACGCAATCGAACACCGACTCAACTGCCACGAGCCGTTCCACCCGGGAAATTGTCGTGCGCGTGTTCCGATATTTGCGGCCGTACCCATGGATGGCGGTGGGAACAATTTCCTGCGCGCTTGTTTCATTACTGGCCTCGCTCGTTTATCCGCGGCTGACGGGGATCGTCGTCGATGAAATCATCCGGGGCGGCCGTTCGGAGTGGCTCATCCGTGCGACGGCGGGTGTCGCTCTCGCGTTCTTCGTGCGGGATCTTTTCAACGGCATCCGCATTTGGCTTAACAATTCGTTCGAGCAACGCGTCATCATCGACATCCGCCGGGAGGTTTACGGCAAGATGCAACGACTGCCGTCCAATTGGTTTGATCAGCGGTCCTCGGGAGATTTGATGACCCGCGTGCTGGAGGACGTGAATGCGATGGAACGGTTTCTGATCGATGGAACCGAGCAGGGCGTGGTGGCGGTAATCAGTATTCTGGGAGTGCTGTTTCTCATGTTTTCAAAGCAGCCCGTCCTCGCGTGGGTGGCCATCATCCCACTGCCAATCCTGTCGGGTGGGGCCCTTTGGTATACTCTGACCGCCCACGCCCGATATCGAGCGCAACGACAAGCCAGCAGCGCCATGGGTGCGCTTCTGATGGATAACTTACAGGGGGTCCGACAGATCAAATCGTTTGTCCGTGAAGCCCACGAAGATCGCCGTTTCGCAGAGAAAGCCGAGGAATTGCGACGAGGCACACTCGGGGTAATGAAGGTATGGGCGGTATATCAGCCCTCGATGGCCTTTGCGGCGGCGCTTGGCACGGCGCTGGTTTTGTGGATCGGTGGGCAGCGGGTGATCGACGGTCGCATGCCCGTGGGGCAATTGATTGAATTCCTGTTATATCTGGCGCTGTTTTACGGACCCGTCGGGCAGTTGCATTCATTGAATCAGATGTTGCAGGCAGCGCGGGCTTCCGGGGAACGCGTCTTCGACATCCTAGACGCCCCCGGCGAGGCGCCCGCTAAGCTGACACCGTCTCCGGAGGGACTCGCAGGCTCGGGAGTCATCACCTATCGGGAAGTCAGTTTTGAATACGAGGTGGGCAGAGTGGCCCTGAGCGGGATTTCATTCTCCGCGCGGCCGGGTGAGGTGGTCGCCCTGGTTGGGCCGACGGGCGCGGGAAAAACGACTCTGGTGAGTTTACTGCCGCGTTTTTACACGGCGATGCAGGGCGTGATTCTGCTTGAGGGCCGCGATGTCCGGGACATCAGCCTGGATACTCTTCGCTCACGCATCGCCGTGGTCAGCCAGGAACCGTTCCTATTTAATGGAACCGTCCGGGAAAACATTGCGTACGGCAGGCTCGAGGCGACCTCCGACGAGTTAGTTGCCGCGGCCCGAGCGGCGAACTGTCACGAATTCATCGTCCGGCTTCCCGATTCCTATGAGACGCGCGTCGGTGAGCGCGGGGTTAAATTGAGTGTTGGCGAGAAGCAACGGATCAGCATCGCGCGTGCCTTGCTGAAGAATGCACCGGTGCTGATCCTGGATGAGGCAACCGCCAGTGTGGACACCGGAACCGAGCGGCAAATTCAGGAGGCACTCGCCCGACTGATGAAAGGCCGGACCAGTCTGGTCATCGCCCATCGCCTAAGCACGATCCGAGATGCGGACCAAATCCTGGTATTGCAGGGCGGCCGCATAGTCCAGAGAGGCACTCATCTGGCATTGATGACCCAGGGCGGGCTCTATCGGAAGCTCTGGAACTTTCAGACAGCGGCGGACGAAATGATTGCAGTGAAAAACGGAAATGAGGGGAGTTCCGGGAATAAGGTCCTGGTGGCAAGTTAGAGAGCACGCACGTATCGGGCGCGATCCGGTGCGCGGCTCCCGATGAATTAGGGTGCCTGGCATCTCTCGCGAGGCAAACAAGTATAGCCCTCCTGGCAAGAAACTCAGCAGTCCTGAGACTTAAATGCCCGGTTGTCCCAAGATCGCACGGGCTTCGTCCTGGGGCGCGAGTTGGGTTCGTCGGTAGAGTGTATACGTGTTTCGGGCTGAAATGCGGTCGCCGATCTTCATGCGTTTCAAAGGGCCCAGGGTCTCTAATTCCACGTACTGAAGCGGATCGCCGTTGGTATAAATCTCCACGCTCGACTCATTGTCTGGGTAATGCGAGTTGAGAATTCGTGGGGCGTCGATCCGGAGGCAGAAGCGCTCCCCCACCCACAACAAGGTTCCGGAATCGGAACCGATCTTGTGGCTCTTGGCCGGGTCGCGCCTCATGGAAAGCAAACGGTCGCTGATTCCGAGGAATGCTGAATCCGGTTGCCACTGTCCATTATAACCTTCGGCGTAACGGGAGTTCTTGGGCACGGGGATGAACATGGCCTGGGGATGAGATCAAAGCTTTCCTGGGGTGCGGGCCACGTCTTGTCACCGCCGAAGTTACCCCAGTTGGTGGATGTGGGATCTGGGGCGTGCCCGTACAAGGTGGAATTGTCCCAAAACGGACCGTCGGTGCCTTTGAACTGAAACGCCATCACTCGGCCGATGGCGGGAACGACGACGACTTCGACGTTCGAGTTGGCGAGGACAAGGCTTTGGTTCCAACCGTGTCATGCGTTGGTGGTTACGGAAACGAACGAGCGAGGGGCGGAGGGTGATGATGGCGATAGGGCGCAGCCGCCGGCGAGCATGGCAGCGGTGATAAGGAAACCGCGGAGGCGTGAGATTGGCAGAGGCTTCATGGAGACAAAGAAAAAGCACGGGCGAGTTGCCCGTGCTTGAGGAAAGGAAAGGAAACGAAACGAACTGCGCAAGCGACGTATTTAGGCGATGACTTTATCCAACACCGTCTTCAAGTCTTTCTTGCTTCGCAGGCCGCGAAGTTGCTCGACAACGTGCCCGCCCTTGAAGAGCAGGAGCGTGGGAATGGCACTGACGCCATATTGGACCGCAAGGTTTTGGTTTGAATCGACGTCCACCTTCCCGATGGCGACTCGCCCGGAGTATTCCTCAGCGAGTTCATCCAAGATTGGGGCAATCATCTTACAGGGGCCGCACCATTCCGCCCAGAAATCCACCAGAATTGGGTGAGCCGAATTGAGAACTTGATCGGAAAACGTGGTTTCGGTGAGATTGAGAACGTTCAGTGAGGCCATGGATATTAAAGGCTTTGACGAGCGGACGGACGTGATGAGAAGTGAGAAGAGCCGGGGCGTTGCTTACAAAAATGCAAGACGCAGAGCCGCCAGAGTACCGGCGATGACCGTACCGATGGCTAGGCCAACATCAACGCCGCTGACCGCATGGTGGGCCGGGCGTGGCGGAGCGGCGGCCGCAGCCCGAGGCGGAGGCGGTGCAGAGCTGACTGCGGGTCTTGCGGCACCGGGAGGGGGTGGCGCGGAGATGACTTGAGTGACCTTTGCTGCTCCGGACGCGGGCGCTGCGGGAGCCACGGAGGTGGGAATCTTGATGGACGGGCCGCCTGAGGGCTTGGAAGGCAAGCTGATACGAACCGTCTGTTTCTTGGCGGCGGCATCGGCGGGTGCGGGTCCAGGAGCACCGGCAGGGGGAATTGGAGGATTGGTATCAGACATAAAATCAGTTGCGGAAAGCTAAGTGTCGCGCGCGGGAGGTGTCAATGGTCGTTTGGAGAAGTAGCTCGGAAAGCATCGGGATTCCGGTTGGCTGCCGTCTTTTCGACCGGGTCGAATAAAAAATCTCCTGTTCTGTCGCGCTCTTCCGCAGACTCTCCCCATGGGCAAGCGCCGCGAGGCTCGGGAACGGGCCATTCAGTTTCTTTTTCAGCATGACATGAATCCGCCGGAGAATCTTCAGGCGGCCATCGATCATTTTTGGGAGTCGCATCGCTTGAGTTTGTATCTCGAAGGCAAGGGAGCAACGTGGGGGCAAAGCGTCGAGTTACCGGCTCCGACGGCCGATGAATCGGCGGTGCGTCTGTTTGCCGACCCACTCATCCGAGGTGTGGTGGAGCATTGGACGGAGATCAACGCGGCGATCTCCCGGCATGCGCGGAACTGGGATCTCCACCGGATCGCTGTGATGGACCGAACCATTATGCGGTTGGCGATATTTGAAATGATGCATCGAGACGACATTCCGCCCGTAGTGAGCATTAATGAGGCCGTCGATCTGGCGAAAAAATTTTCCACAGGCGACAGCGGCAAGTTCGTGAACGGCATTCTCGACAAGGTGCGGGCTGAGATTCTTCGACCGGCGCGAACGGCGTCCGAAGGCCTAGTTTGAACCGTTACCCACCCGAGACGTTGGGCGTGGGTCTTCTCGTTATATCCTCATTTCCTAATTTTTGTGTTTGCTGACCTGCACCTGCATACCCGCTATTCCGACGGCACATTTACGCCTGAGGAACTGGCTAGCCGAGCACAGCAGCAGGGCCTGTCAGCGGTGGCTCTAACCGATCACGACACGTTTGAAGGATGTGACGAGATGGCGGAGGCGTGCCGGAGGCGGAGCATGGAGTTCATTCCAGGAGCCGAGCTGACCTCGGAGTTGGAGGGGCATGAACTGCACATTTTGGGCTACTGGATGAGTGCCGGCTACAAACCACTGACAGAGGCGTTGGCCCGGGCGCAGCGGGTACGCGTCGATCGGATTTCGGAGATGGTTGCGAGATTGAACAGGCGCGGGGTGGCACTGCGCGTCGAATCCGTTTTTGAAGTCGCCAACTGTCGATCGCCTGGACGGCCGCATGTAGCCCGAGCCTTGGTTCTGAATGGATTTTGCCGCGATTTCGATGAGGCGTTTGAAAAGTATCTCAAGAAGGGCCGGCCTGCATGGGTGCCGAAGGCGAAGATGGATGCCCGCACGGGAATTCAACTCATTCACGGTGCCGGAGGAGTTGCCGTGCTGGCGCATCCGGGGCTTTACCGGGTGGATGCACTGATCCCGCGGATCGCCGCCGAAGGCCTGGATGGCCTCGAATGCTGGCATTCCAAACATTCCGCAGAGGCATCCGAATATTTTCTCCAGATGGCGGACCACCTCAATCTAGCTCCCACCGGGGGAAGCGACTGCCATGGCTTTGCGAAGAACGAGCCGTTGATCGGCCGGGTAAAACTTCCGTATGCGCGGGTCGAAACTCTTCGTGCGCGGCGGCCGATCCTCATGAGTTAGAGGAGATCGATCCAACAGTCATTTCCCTTTGCGCAGCAATTTTTCACACGCAATTCATCATGGGCTTTTTTGACAAACTAAAAACCGCCATCCAGCGGACGACTCAGAATCTGACGCACGAAATCAAGCGGATCGTCAGCCGTTCTCCCAAGTTGTCTGCCGAAAGCCTGGAGGAACTTGAGGCGGCATTGCTCGGTGCCGATCTAGGAATGCCAATGACACAGCAGATTCTGGCTGCCGCCCGGAAGGTGTTTGAAATGCAGGGGCACACCGGACTGGATTTCATCGAGATCGCCACCCGCGAGGTCGAAGCCAGCCTCTCGTCCGCGGCCGCCCCGCTCCGACGCCAGTCCACCGGCGTCACCGTCGTCTCGGTCGTCGGCGTAAACGGAACCGGGAAGACGACGACCTGCGCGAAACTGGCGCGTCGGGCTCAGGATCAAGGTGAACCCGCGATGCTGGCGGCTTGCGACACTTTCCGCGCGGCGGCCATCGAGCAGCTGAGGCACTGGGGAACTCGTCTGGATGTGCCCGTGATATCGGGTACTTATCAGGCGGATCCAGCTGCAGTAGCCTACGATGCGATAACGGCGGCTCAATCGCGGGGAGCTGCTTGGCTTTTCGTGGACACGGCGGGACGCCTTCACACGAAGAAGAACTTGATGGCGGAATTGAAGAAGGTCCATCGGGTGATGGAAAAGAAACTCCCGGGCGCACCGCATGAGGTGTTGTTGGTCCTCGATGGATCCACCGGCATGAATTCTCTGAACCAAGCCAGGGAGTTCCACAAGGCGGTGACCCTCACGGGGCTTGTGATTACGAAGCTGGACGGAACCAGCAAGGGCGGAGCGGTCGTGGCGATTCAGCGGGAATTGGGCATCCCGGTGAAATTCATTGGGATCGGTGAACAGCCGGAGGATTTGCAGCCGTTCAATGCCAGGGAATTCGCCGAAGCCCTGTTCGAGATGAAATCAAGCTGATCCGCACGTCACACAGGCTGTCGCTCTTACGCCAGCGCCGCCATTCCAGACCGCACAAACCCGATGATCTGCGCCGCTGCATCGTCGATTTTCACCGGTTGCGTCGGACCGGTTCTGGGCTTCAACTCAACTTCCCCCTTCGCAAGCGATTTCTCGCCCACGTTGACCCGGAGCGGAAAGCCCACGAGTTCGCTGTCCTTGAATTTCACTCCGGGACGTTCGTCGCGATCGTCCAGGATGACATCGATTCCGGCGGCCGTAAGTTCCATGAGCAGTTTTTCTGCGACCTGCCGGGGTTGGCTTTCCGGGGCGACATTAAGCGGTGTGAGGCACACTTGGTGGGGTGCCACACTGAGCGGCCAGCAAATGCCGTCCTTGTCCTTGCATTGTTCGATCACCGCCTGCAGCGTCCGCGTAAGGCCTATCCCATAGCAACCCATCACGGTGGTCTGCCGGGAGCCATCTTCCGCCAGAAATGTCGAATTCAGTTTTTCACTATATTTGGTTCCCAGTTTGAAAACGTGGCCGACTTCGATGGCGCGCCGGATTTTGAGCGCCTCCCCGGTCTCCACGCACTGTTCACCGGCGCGCACCATACGGAAATCGGCCCAGTGGCTCACCCGGATGTCGCGATCCATCTCCACATTGTGAAGATGAAAGCCGTCCACATTGGCCCCGGTGGTCATCCCTCGCGCGCCACGAAGAACTTCATCGGCATAGACCGAAACGTCATGAGGAACATTATGTGCGCCTCCCAACGAGCCAGGATGGGCGCCAAGGGTCGCGACGATCTCGTCAACGGTGGCGGGTCGCGCCTGGATTGCACCCGTTTTGGCCAATAATTTAGCCGAGTTCAGTTGATCGTCGCCGCGCATGAGAATGAGCGCCGGCTTCGAATCGAGGATGTAGACAAGCGTTTTGATTTGGGCGTGGGCCGGCACCGAGTGAGGCGCTGCCGCGAGAGCTTCGATAGAAACTACCCCAGGGGTCGGAAACTTTTCCGGTGAATCTCCGGTTCCGTCGGTCGGTGTTGAGGGTGAGGGTCCGCGGCTGGTGGCCTTCTCGATATTCGCCGCATATCCACCCGATTCGCAGTATACGACCTCATTTTCACCGGTTTCGGCGGGGACCATAAATTCATGAGAATGGTTGCCGCCGATCACCCCGGTGTCCGCCTCTACGGGGAACGCTTTGAGGCCGCACCTGAAAAAAATCCGGGTATACGCGTCATACATGCGGCGGTAGCTTGCCATGGCACCCTCATCGCTCGTGTCGAACGAATAGGCATCCTTCATGATGAACTCCTTCGCACGCATGAGCCCGAAACGAGGCCGGATTTCATCTCGAAACTTCGTCTGGATTTGATAAAAATTCCGCGGAAACTGCCGGTAAGAATTCAACTCGTTGGCCGCCAGAGTCGTGATTACCTCCTCATGGGTGGGTCCGAGAACCCATTCCTTTCGAGCACGATCACGAATCTTGTAGAGGACGTCGGCAGCAGTTTCGTATCGGCCGGACTGCTTCCAGATCTCGGAAGGCTGGAGGGCGGGCATCAGCACCTCGATGCCACCGGCCCGGTTCATTTCCTGGCGGATGATTTGCTCGATTTTTCGCAGAGCCCGCAGGCCCATGGGCAGGAACGTGTAGAGACCTCCCGTCAGCTTGCGGACGAGACCTGCGCGGAGCAGAAGTTGGTGGGAGACGATTTCGGCGTCGGACGGAGTCTCCTTAAGCGTGGGAATGAATGTCTGGGTCCAGTACATAAAAAAGAGGTCCCCACCGTTTCCTCGGAGCGCGCCCGGGAAATCGAGGAGAACCGAATCGAGGGTTTGGACTATTTGACCGTGTTCACCAGCGGAGCCATTCCCTCGATGCGAACCTCGAGACGGTCGCCAGATTCGATCTTCCCGATGCCGCTCGGCGTGCCGGTAAGGATGATGTCCCCCGGCAGCAGTGTCATGTTGATAGAGATGAAGCTGACGAGATCGAAGCAATTGAAAATTAGCTGGTTGGTGTTGCCGTTCTGGCGTAGTTGACCGTTTTGAAACAGCTGAACACTCAGGTCATGCGGATCTATCTTGGTTTCGACGTAGGGCCCAAGCGGGGTGAAGGTGTCGAAGGATTTTGCACGGGTCCATTGACTCTCACCTGCTTGGATTGTCCGATCGCTGATATCCTGGGCGGCTGTGTAGCCGAAAATGTAGCGCGCCGCTGCTGCAGAGGTCACATTGCGCATGCGCCGGCCAATAACAATTGCCAGTTCTGCTTCAAAATCCGTTCGGTGATTCGGGAACGGGATCTCAATTTTTGCACCGTCCGGAATGAGCGATGTCGGCGCCTTAAGCCAAAATAGCGGTTCCTTCGGCAGTGGCTTGCCCGTTTCCCGTGCGTGGTCCGCATAGTTGAGTCCGACCGCAATAATCTTCGACGGTTGGACGGGCGTGAGTGTTTTCACGCCTTTCAGAGGTGTCGGCTTCTTATCAAACGACGGAGAACCGAAAACATCCCCGTGCAATTTGAAGATCTCTCCGTCCACAACCTTCGCGTAATAAATCTCGTCTGCTTTTTGGAAGCGGCCGATGGCAGCCATAATTAGAGGCCGACCGTATCAGATCTGTTGCCTGCACCGCAAGCTAAAGGCAAGAATATGTTTGAATTTTCCCTTCCTATTCATCTTCAATTCGTCAAGTACTGGTGGGACGGTTGGAGTCTTCGTGCCAATCGTCCTCAACACCAGGCCCGCCCGGTTTCGCTGATAGAAGAGATTGACGCGGAACCTGCCCAGGTTGGGAATGGTGACGGGCTTTGCCCTGCCGTCACCGGGAAATTCCCCGGTACAGAGGATTTCCACCGGCACTTTGGTCTGTGCATCAAGGTACGCGCGGCGCTCGCTGGGACATTTCGCCACGTAGCCGCGCCCCACGCACCGCTCCTCAAATGCTCTCAGTCCATCCGTCGTGAGCAAAATATCCACATCCCGCGTCATCCGCTCATAGCCATGAAGTCCGAGCGCCATTCCGCCGACGAGCACGTAGGGCATTCGTTCTTTATCCAGACGGGCGGCAAGACGTTCCAGAGTCGAGTGGGTGGCATCTTGTTTCATAAAAAACGCCTCGACGTCACGCAGACCCTGCCGCGGGGAGCCGAATGCAAGCGCTGCGACAGTGGGAATAGGCATGGCTGCAGACTGGCACGTGAGTCGCTCTCCGGCATCAGACGAATCGCAACGATATAGACCACAAGAGAGAGCTTTCCCTTCCAATCCCTGCCTAGCGCCTTCGCCAACACCGATTGAGGTCCATGCCGTGCGATGATGGCGAGGACGCCGTCGCTGAATGCTTCGAGCCGGTTCTTGGTCATGTGTGCGACATCGTGCCTCAATCTCGGAGCAACTTGAAGGCAAAGTTGCCACGCCCGTGGTCGTTACAGCCGCCCTTCCTCGGCGTCATACATTTCGAAGAAGAAGCGGACCTTGTTCGGCCGTGGGCAGAAGCGCGGGATGCAGCTCTCCAAGTACTCATGGTAGCTGTCGGGCAGTTCGCTGATGTGGTTGTCCTTGAGCGAATTGTTCCAGCAACCGCACGCTGGCAAGCTGGCAAGCGTGTCCCTCGTGAGGAACATATTCAGTCCGAAGACGACGAACAAGACGGCGAGCAAGGCTCCGGCGATGGTCGGGATATATTTTATCGGTGTTATTGTCCGGCTGCAGTGGCGTGGTGATCATAACCATCCGGTCACGGAGTCGAAATGTGGTCGGAAGTTATTCATGTCAGCATAGTTGCGACGAGATTTGGGTGTGAGCGATTCCGGGTTGAAATGCTGAATTCCCGTAAGCAGCGGGCATGCCAACCTCTCGGCATGCCGCTAAATAAATCCGTCTTTTCGCAAGGCATGGATCGCGTCCATCCAGAGTTATTTCGTCGTTGCGTCGATCGTTATGCCGAAAACTATAAGACGTCTTCCTTCTCCTGCTGGGATCAATTCCTCACCATGGCGTTCGTGCAACTCACCTATAGGCAGAGCCTCGTGGACCTAAAGACTTGTCTCCGTGCCAGACCCGATCAACTCTACCACTTAGGCTTCCGATCGTCGGTCTCCCATAGCACTCTGGCCGACGCCAATCTCAACCGAGACCGGAGAATCTATGCCGAACTTGCACAGTCGCTGATCCGGAGAGCCCGACGGCTTTATTCCGGTGACCCACTTGACGCGGAGATTGCCAAGACCGTCTATGCGTTCGACTCCACAACTGTTCAACTCTGTCTGAGCCTCTTTCCCTGCGCGAAGTTCCGCACCGGCAAGGGTGCCATCAAGCTCCACACCCTCATTGATGTTCGCGGGGCGGTGCCGACGATGATCACGATTTCCGAAGGGAAAATGGCCGATGTGAGGGCGTTGGATGAGTTGGTGATCGAACCCGGTGCGTGCTATGTCATGGATCGTGGCTATCTCGACTTTGCTCGCCTCCGTGTGCTGGCGGAGGCCGGCGCATTATTCGTGACCCGGACCAAGGCTGGGGTTCTTTTCAGCCGGCAGGAATCGATGCCCGTAGACAAGTCTACCGGTGTCCGCAGCGACCATGTCGTATTGCTGGTTACAGCGGCGAGCATCAAGAACTACCCGGAGCGAATGCGTTAGGTGGCCTACCGGGATCCAGAGGACGGGAAAGTGCTGGTGTTCTTGACGAACAACTTTGTGCTGGCGGCCTTTAAGATTGCCGCCATCTATAAGTTGCGATGGCGTTTGGAACTATTCTTCAAATGGATTAAGCAGAATTTCCGCATCGAACACTTCTATGGCACGAGTGAAAACGCGGTGAAAACACAAATCTGGATCGCGGTTTGCGTTTATCTGCTCGTGGCGATCCTGAGGAAGGAACTGGGTGTGGAGATGAGCTCCTCCCAAATTCTCCAGATTTTGAGCGTGACACCGTTTGAACAAGTACCTCTGAATGAGTTACTTGCGAGGTTTCGATCCCAAGATATTCCTATATCTCCTCCTAACCAGTCGATGCTGTGGCAGTAATGACCGGATGGTTATGAGTGCAGACCTACCCCCTTCCGGTTAGCCTCGGAGTTGGCGCATCCTCCGCGGTACATGTTTTTGCGCGCCTCAAATCTCATCGCACCGATGCCGAGAATTCGACGCCTGCTAGCTGGCCAGTTTTCTTTATTACGATTTGCACCTCGATTGGTTCTGGGCGGAACGCTTACCCGCCAGTCGCAAAGGCACGCGGTGGGATTTGGTTTTGCAAACCCTCGTGGTCTACCGGCTCCTGGCTCCAGGCAGTGAGTGGTTCTTACATCGGCACTGGTTCGATTCCACTGCCATGGCCGATCTGTTAGCGGAGGATTTTGGGTTGGTGGAGATCCACAAAATTTATGAATGCCTCGACCAACGTTGCGCCTACAAAACCTCGCTCGCACGCCACGGGTCGATGAGCTCACTCAGAAGTACGAGGGCATCGATCCCGACAGAAGCCTTGCCCCTTCGGCAATGTTTAGAACGACGCTCTTTGCAGCCCTCCGAAAATGATCACACTCCAGGGCGCTCCGCGCCTTCAGAGCGCAGGTTTGCCAACAACTTCGGGATGCGCCCCCGTCTCGACAGGCCGCGAATTGTGTGCTTGCGATTGTCCAAAACTTTGGTGTACGTGTACCGCCGCAAGCCTGAACTTGCCCCGGTTTTGTTGCTTGCCGTTGCAATGCGTTTCACAAGGCAACACTGTCGAAAATCTTGTAGCAACTGCCTGGCTGGTTCTCATAAGTGCTTCACAATCAGTATTGCGTGCGTGGCGAAATGGCAGACGCGCCAGACTTAGGATTTGGCTTTCGGGGGTTTCAGGGGGTGCCTTTGCGTTTCAACAAAATCGACCAACCCATTGATTCCATTGGATGAATCCCACGTTAGCTGTATCAATCGCTGGTTTGATAACAATTGCCAATACTGTCGCAATTAGTGTCGCAATTTTGAAACGGTCAATTCCGAGCGGATATCCCATCACCGCATTGCTTGGCGTCATGGCCGTTGCTTTCCGACGGTCCCCCGGGTATCCGGTAGCGATGGTCAAAGGACTTGTCCCCTCCGCCCTGTCGAAAGCCCTTGCGCGCCGGCGTCAAGGGGCGGCTTTGGCGACGCGCTCCATTCGGAGAAGAGCCCGGCGAAGGGCCGTGCGCTTTGCTTCGCTTTCTTGGAAGACCATGCCCGCTTGACGGTCAAACCCTGAGGCATCGGCCCCGTCGGCCTTCTGTTTTTCTACCGATTCGCACAAACCGAGAAATACCGCGTCTAGCCGGGCAATGTCTGCCACCAGCATTCGCGCCAGGAAAACGAGATTCAATATCGGGGTATCGGTCCCGTCGTTGGCGCGCTGCCTGAACTCGTCACGGATCCGAGAGCAGCGCCGTTTTACTTTTTCTTGCGTGGAAGGGTTCCAGCCGAGCCAGTTAAGTAAATCCTGGACGTTCTTTGTTGGGCATCCTGAAGAAACCCAGGTCGATGCGGCCTTAGCCCTAACTTCGAACAGGGTAGAAATTTCGTTTGAGCGGAGAAACCCATCGGCAGACGTGGTGTCTGGTTTTGTCATTTTAGGGGTTTTCATTGGTGTTTTGTACTGGTTTGCAAAAAACTTAGTCTGTGATGCTTATTTTGAGATATTGTGACAAATATTATGAAGTCACCGTTACTCGTTTACTTTTCAGCTAGTAATATATTCCTTATGTTGAAATGAAAACCCCGAAAACTTTTCGGAATGACCCACAGGGGGCGGGCGGGGCGGTCCTCACCAGCGCGGGGTGGCGAGGTTTCTGCGGCCGTTTGGTGCATGGACGCCGGGCGGTTTCGCGAGCGCGTGACGGGCAGCCTGGGGCAGGATCGGCGGCCGAGGCCAAGGTTTGGATTTGGGGAATTGCCGCGTGAGGGTGGGGTCGGTTTCTCTCAACGCCCCACGCTCCCTCCCCTTATAAAGGGTCGGGGCGTTCGGGGCGTAGACACATGAGGACGCAACGCCCCAAGGCCGAAAAGGGCGTAGTCGGGGCGTAGGGGCGTTGATGCAGTATCCCCCTTGTTTGCAAGGGTTTTGTAACGCCCCACCTTCTTTTGGGAGCGGGGGCGTTGATGTCGGGAAAGTGACCCCAAAAACAACGCCCCGATGCCATCTCTGAATCCGAGGTGACTGGGGCGTCATTTCTCGAGCCTCCGCTCTCCGGAAAGATCCTTTACGATCACAACCGCGGCCTCCATTTTCTCCATACGTTTTCGTGAACCGCTTTTACTCTTCATGCGCAGTTGGTCTTTCAGCCGGTCGATGAATTCACCCCACGGTAGGGACTCTCGTTTCGAATAAAGGAACACGGATTGCGCCTCGCTCAAAAGTTGTGCACGTTGAGCGTCAAATTTCGAGCGTCCGCCCGCGGTGGTGGATACGTGCATCCGGTGTTCATCTGACCACTCGAAGCGGGTTCCCTTGTCCTTGGGAATTGGTGCGTGGCGGTTTTTGTCGCTCCACACAACGGCAACGTCTTCGTCCTTGTCGAGTCTGAGGTTTGTTTCCGATTTCCGTTCGAGTTGGCTCCCAAGGTGACCTCTGGTTTTGGGAGTGCCTCCTTTTGCCTGTCCACCGGGATTCAGATGAATGACCAAAACGATGGCGCATTCAAATTGGATGGCCAGTGCGTGCAACTCCGCAACGAAAGCGTTTGATTCCGCGGCGTCGTTGACGTCCAGAACCAGGTCAGCGATGCCGTCGATAAAAACGGAGTGGACACCACCGAGGTCAGCTTTGGCGGTTTCCAGCAAGAGCGTCAGAAGTAGCCTCACCTCGCTTACAGTAAATCCAGTCAGGCAGTGAGACCGGAACCAAGGCGGCGGCTCAATTCCCGCAGCCTTTGCTGTAGCGCCACCCCCTCAAACCCACCGGCAACTTGAAGACGGCCTCCTTGGCCGCGACCGTCACGTATAGATCTCCATTAAAAAAATGCACGTTCGTCGCCAGTTTGCCTCCCGCGTCGTAGGTCGCCAGGATCCTGCCGCTGGGGACCTCAATGACGTGAATGACGCCCCCGGTCCAGGTGCCGAGATAGAGTCGCCCCGCGTCGTCGAAGACGAATCCGTCGGGGACTTCGTCCTTACCTGGGAGTGTTAGCAGGCCGCGTGGATTCGATCCCTTGCCGTCGACCATATCCAGGATCATGAGCTGCTTCGTGTCCGAGTCGGCCGTGATCAGGTGCTTGCCGTCCGGAGTCAGGCCGATGCCATTGGAGCCAATCGGCTCGGGGTTCAGCTTGTCGACCGTGCCGCCGTCTCTATTCCATCGGTAGACGTTTTTCTGCCCCGGATTCGAGAAGTAGATATTGCCGTGAGGGTCGAGCGCGACGTCGTTCAGGCCTTTGAGCCGCACGCCGTTCACCTCTCGAACGAGGACCTCCACCTTTTTGCCATCCTTCGAAATTCGGATGACCTGCGACGTGCCGGTCTCCGCCGCGATGAGGTTCCCATCGTCGTCGATCTTGATGCCGTTGCAGCCCGGCTGGCGGTCGCCTTCGGCGGGCAAGTGCTTTCGCAAATCGATGAAGATGCTCGCCGAGCCGTCAGGCGTGATCTTGCCGATGGTGCCCCCTTCTCGATAGTTCACCACGTAGAGGTTGCCCTCGCGGTCGATCGCCGGTCCTTCGGCGAAGGTGAACCCGGTGCAGTAGAGCGAAGGCCGGATCGTGGAAGATTTGGGCAACGCAGCAACCTGTTTTTGAGATTGAGCCGTTCCTGGCAAAAGCCCGAGAACGAGCAGCGCCGCAAGGGCAAGTGTTGGGGTCCGCATAATAGTGAATAATTGATAGGAATTTCCTTTGACGCTCCGCGATTAGGCGCGATTTGGTGATCTCCAAGGCCTCCCAGGTCATTGACTCCGCTTCTGACAGCCGGTTTTGTTCCGCCAAAGCGGCGGCAAGGTTTGTGAGCTTCGCCACGACTTCAAGATTTACCCCGCCAAAGATTCGTTTGCTCATCGCCAATGCCTGGGTAAACAAAGCTTCCGCCTCGATGAATTTGCCCTGAGCCATCCGCAGCGCGCCCAGGTGGTTGAGCGCGGTCGCTACATTCGGATGTTCCTCCGAAAAGGACTTCTTTACGGCGTCGAGTTCCTCACACAACAGGGTTTCAGCCTCGGCCAGCTTTCCCCGCTTCAGCAGAATACTGGACAGGCTGTTGGGAGACCCGGTGTGGTTCGGCTGCTGTCCTCCCTTCCATTCTTTTTCCATGGCGGTTGCCTGTCGTGCCAGCGATTCTGCTTCAGCGAGATTGCCTTGTTCCATCAGGACGAGGGCCAGATTGTCGAGACAGTGGGCGATCTCCTCGTGTGGTGGTTGGAGGAGTTTTTTTTTGCAAGGCCAGGGCCTGGCGAAGCAAGGCTTCGGCCTCCTTCAGCTTGCCTTGCTCAGTGAGCAGTTCCGCGACGAGATTTTGCGCGCGGGCAACGTGCGGGTGCTCAGGACCATGAAGCCTGGTCTCAATCGCCAGCGCCTCGCGAAACATGCGCTCTGCCTGGCTGTGCTCACCCAGATCGCGATAGACGACACCAATCGTGCTGAGCAGATGTGCTTCGGCTCGGGGTTGGTGTTTCAACTCCTTCTCGACCCGCGTTGCGGCCTTGTCCACCAACTCGCGCAACAAAGCCGTGTCGCGTCCAAGCGCAATCGAAGGTCGCACCCCCTCCAGCAGTTCCTGCCAAAACAGGGCAACCTCACGGTTTGCCGTTCCTTCCAACACAGCCGCCCGCTCTGCCCAAGTGGCCCGCACGGCCTGCCATGTCGTCGCCATCAATCCCAGCAACAACAAGCCGATCATGCCGGTGGCCACGGTGAGTGCGGTGCGGTGGCGGCGAACGAATTTTCCCGTTCGATAGACTGCGCTGGGCGCGGCGGCCAGGACCGGCTCGCTGTTCAGGTGCCGCCGAATGTCCGTGGCGAGATCGTTGGCCGTCTCGTAACGGCGGCTGCGGTCCTTTTCGAAACACTTCATCACGATCCAGTCGAGGTCCTTGTCGATTTCGGATTTTAGATTTCCGATTTCCGATTTGCCCGAACCGGTTGCACGGGTCGCCAACCGCTCCCGCGTGAGGCGCGTGCTGGGCTTGAGCGGCTCGACCTCGCAGATCACCCGGCGCAGTTCGTCGAGGCCGGCCGCGAGGAGTTCCTGCGCGTCGAAGGGGTCTTGCCGGTCAGCAACTCGTAGAGCAGCACACCCAGGCTGTAGATGTCGCTGCGGGTGTCGATGTCCAGGTTCGTGAATTCCGCCTGTTCAGGACTCATGTAGGCGGGCGTGCCGAGGAATTGGGCGAAGCGGGTGAAAATCGTATTGTCCGTCAGTTGCTGGTCGGTGGCTTTGGCGATGCCGAAGTCAATGACCTTGGGCACCGGCACGCCGTCATTGACGGTGACGAGCACATTGGAAGGTTTGAGGTCGCGATGGGCCAACAGGGACTCGACTTCGCGCCGCAAGGCTTCGTCGCCGGCGCACCTGTCGTCCAGGTAAGCAGCGCGCCGGGCGGCGTCAGGGAGGCCGGCGGCTTCGGCAAACGGGGCTTCCACCCGTTGCGGATCGGCACTCATGGCTGGGTTCTTCGTTTGTCGCCTTGTTCGTTCAGTTCATTGGCCGGCGCGGTCTCCCAGGCCGCTGCCGCCGCCGGCGCCGTGGATGGGTTGGCTTCGTGCGTCATTGCCGTGCCTCGTTGAGGATTCATTCGCCGGCCACGATATTTGTCAACATTCAGGTTCAATCACCGTCCGCCATTGTTCGGCAGGCCTTTCAGACCTACGCTTACCAATCCTTCGGTGGGCATTTGATGGGGTTCGACACGGTGCCCCCCGGATTCACCAATTGCTGGCAGATGCCGACCCGAAGAACCTGCCAATCATTGTAGTTGAGGAGGTTGAAGTCCTGGATGCCGTCGGCCTTGGGACGCATCCAGACAGCCCCCAAGCCGGTGTCCGTTGGCATGCCGGTCGTCACGGCGCGCAGGTTCGTGTCCACACCCTCCTCGTAGAGAAGGTCAACGCCGGCAGCGACCGCCCACACATTGTCAAAGGGTCCTTCCAAGCCGACCTTCTCAGCTTTCGTCACCGAACCATCCGCGTTCCTGATGACTTTCACGTAAGACATCATCCACTGCATCATCCAGGAGCCGTCGGCGACGTAAAGCAGGTAGAAGCGCCCCGGAAACTCAGAGGAGTGATGCGTCGGGACCCAAGCCATTGCCGGCCGCGCTCGAATGGGTCCCGGGCGCCTTTCCAGTACGGCCGTCTTCTCCCAGCGACCCGTCCCGTTGTTCCACCACCAGATGTCCAGCCTGCCATCGACCGCGGAGGCGAAGGCCCCATAGAGTGCTGGGATCCCCGGCTTGTAGGGCAAGTAGGCCCGGGCAATCGTCGGCGAAGCGTTTGCAGCGAGCGTGACTTCAACACCCGTCGAACTGACCTGCACAGCATCGCCTTCCCATCCCCATGAATTCCAGATTCCGGTCCGATTCATTCGTAGTTTGCCATCCGTCCCTTTGAAGGCAAGATGGGCCGAGCTGGCGTCAAGGCGGACGAGCGAGGGTTCTCCTGAAGCTGCCGCGCCGGAGGCAATGACGGCAGGGATGGTCCAGCTCTCCAGCGTGATGAACCCGGCGTTAAGCAGAGATAGCCGTACATCGCGGAGGACGCCGGTTGCGGAGGTGCCCACGAGCAGGATCCGGCTCTGACTTCCGCTGCCGATCGGGATCGCGTCGAGCCCCTGCGTGGCATCGAGCGCGAGCCTGCCCCTCCCGCTAACGGTGCCGCATGGCGTGATGTCGGGTACTGGGCAATTGAAGGAGGAGGTCGACCACGTATACCAAACAGAATCGTTGCTCGCCCAGAAGACGTATGTCCGGTTACCAAGTCGGGCGATGGCGGGGCTCTTGCCGCTGGTCCCGCCTATCTCGACGGCATTGTACCGTGTCCATTCGCAGCCGCCGCCGCCTGGTCTATAGTTCGCATACGCACGCACGGTCGTTCCGGCCGGGGCGAAAACACCATCGCGGTTCCAGTCGACATGGCCTGAGGTCTCGTCCACGTAGTAGAGGAACTCTTTCTGCAAGAGTTCGAGGTAGCTCGTGTTGCTCGGCGGCACCGCCTCCCACTCTGTCAGCGCGGTGTTGTTCAACACACCTGTGTCGAGCCCGTCGCTGAACCCGATCTGATCCGGCGCCGACTGGTACGCGTAGTTCATTAACGATTGATAATTCGGTTTGCAGTTGGGATCGGCGACGCCCGTTATGCCACTCGGGCCCGAATGGCCCAGGCCGTTGGCGTGACCCGACTCGTGGGCGAGCACCCACGGCTCGTTGAGGCCGGCGGAGAAGGAGAAGTAATTCTCCGTGTTGCTGCCACCGCCAGATGCGGGCGCCGGCGAGTGGCGGAAGATGCCGCGACGTGCCGGCGAGAGGTGCGTCCTCCACACGTCGTGATAATCCACCCCGCCCCAGTCACCTTCGGCGTTCGTTACTGGCGGGATAACGTTGTGGCCGCCCCAGTCGCCGAAGATCGTCGCGTCCGCGGGGTCCGTCGGGACGACGCCGATATCGAGGTGCGCCCGGATACCGGGCTTGCCGTCCGGGTTTCTCAGGACCGCCGCACGGTAAGCCTGCCGAAACGGGCTCGCCGTGCCGATTTGGTCGCCGTAGTAGGCCGCGAACTTGCGGGCGTTGGCAGCGGTCATCTTGACCTCGGCCTCGCCCGGTGAGCGCTGCATGAAATCGAACTCAACAAACAGATCTTTGTGGCGCGGGTTAGCGCCCCAGAGCGGCAGCGCTTGGTGCGGCCACATGTCGCGGCGGCCAAGTACTTCCCAACCGTCGGAGATGCCATCCCCGTCGGTGTCGCGAGGGTCGGTGGCCAGCCTACAGTTGAAGGGGACGCCGTCTGGACCCGTGGCAAACCCTGTAAGGCTGTCGCAAGTACCGAGTTGGATCTCCAGTTCGTGGCCAAGTCCATCGTGGTCGGGGTCGTGTCCTGCCAGCCCGACATCGTTCCTGATGAAGCGAGCGGCACCCGGCACGGCCCAGCGGTTCACTCCGACGACGGCCGTGCGGTTGCCGAGCGTTCCCGCCAGCGCAAGCGCCGCCGCGCCAGTGGTGCCATTGCCGTAACCACGCAGCTCGATTCCAACGCCGTCCGACTTGAGCACGAAGAGGAGATGAGTGCCCTGCGCGCCGTTAGGCACTTTGACCGTCTCAAGCGTCTCGTTCGCGCGAAGTTGCGGCAATGATACTTGCGAGCCGGCGAACGCTACACCGGTCTGCCAGACCGTGCCGTCCTTGGTGAGATTGCAGCTGCCCGCCGTCGTATTCGAGCGAGCGCGTACAACCACGCGGTAGTTGCCACTCGTTGAGGGAGTATACGTGAGCCACGCGGCAGAGCCCGGCCCACTGTTGTCGTCGACAGCAACTTCATAGCCGTTCACGTCGAGAAGATGCATCACTGGATCGGATCCGGGTGAGAGGTCGGTGGTGCGGAACGTAACCAGGCGATTCGCGGGGAGATCAAGGGTGTAATCACTGATGACGCCCATGTTCACCTCGAAGACCATCGGCACGGCGAGGGCGTACACTGTCGGCCCGCCGGTATAGTTGGCGTGGAGCCGGAAGAACTGGTGCGGCAGGTCCAACCGCGGCGCGTCGTAGCACAGGCGGCGCGGGTCCGCGCAAGGCATGGGCACCACCGGCAGCGGCATCCAATCGATCAAGTTGGTGGAGACTTCCACTGTGAGAGTTACCAGGCCCGACCGCCAAAAGGGCAGATTGGCCAACGGATCGACCGCCAGGCGCACGGTTTGATCTTCCAGCCGAATCTGAGCGATCTGCACATGCCCGGGGATCTGGTTGGTCGGCTCCTGCAGGATCGCCATCGCGCTGATGGTCGCGTTCTCCGGCGGGTTGCCTGGGCCGCGATCCTGGATGGTGATGTTCAGGATGCTATCGGCCACTAGCACGTTTGTAAAGATGACTTGCGTGGCCTTGAAGGCGGTTCCCAAGCCGTCGTTCGGCAGGCCGCGTGCGGCATCGGCCGGGTTGTAGTCGTTCCGGAGACGGCCTTCGACTTCGACGTTGAAGACCCGCGCGCTGCCGACGGGGCCGTTGCCGCCGAGATTTGAGTTCACGCACGCCGCGCAGTTCTCGGAGAAATAGAGGATGACAGTGTGCGGGCCGTTGAGCACTGGAATCTCATAGCGGAGGTCGCCGTCCTTCCAGCGCTGGTGGAGCAACACCTCATTGGGAATGCTCCGATCGCTCAACAGCGAGGCGTCCACGACATTCGTCGGCTGGAACGTAGCGATGCTGGTGTTAGACGAGACGAGGAAGCTTTTGTCCGGTTCCCACGACCGGCCCACGCTGTCCGTCACGCCGTTGGTGCCGCCGCAGTTGAGGTAGAGAGCGCCGCTCACCGTGGTGGCGGTCAGCGTGAGTAGTAGTAAAGGGACCGCGCTGGCCACGGTCTTCGCTCGGTCCCAGGTTCGAGTTTCTCTTGGCTTCATAACAATGCTCCATTCTATTCGATCTGTGTTGAGATTTCGGCTTGCGCAACCTTTCTAATTATCTTCATTGATAGGAATTTCCTTTGACGCTCCGCGATTAGCGCGGTCGTAGGCGCACACGCGTGTCAGCCTGGAGCGTGGTTCGCTCACCTTTTCCCACGACGCTGATGTCTTGTTGGCGCCCGCTTCAAGCACGACGACAGGTACACCCGCACCTTTGCACTCGATGTAGAGCGGCAGCTGAACCGTCGCTTCGTTCATCGGTGCAAGCGCCGTGACGGCTGCAACGATCAGTGCGCCGCGTACCATGCCCGAATCGTAACGCGTGCCCCTCGCTTGCGGGAGGCGTTGCGGGAGGATAGGTAATTCAAGGCACGATTTCCTTGTCCGAGAACGTCCATTCTGTCCACTACGCGGCGCTACCCCTATACTCTCTGGCTCCCCGTCGGCACAGGCGAGTAACGAAGTGCCATGCTGCTCCCGGCGGGGCGTCAGCGCGTTGGATCTACTATCCGTCTGGTTCGCGTCCCCGTCACCCCGCGCAGAAAACAGCTTCCACTCTCCCGGGATGCCCTTCAGCTCGTGCATCCCCCGGTCCTGAAAATCGATCCCGGACCCGGCCGCGAGGTCCTTCACTGTGCCGGAAACCAGCACCTCGCCTGGGTCCGCTTTGGCCATGATCCGCGCGCCCGTGTGCACAGCGATGCCGCCCACGTTGTCGCCCATCAACACGCATTCCCCCGTGTGCACCCCCGCGCGCACTTCGATGCCAAGCTGCCGGACCGCCCCCGCGATCGCCAGTGCGCAACGCACCGCGCGCGCCGGGCCATCAAACGTTGCGAGAAATCCATCGCCCGCCGTGTTGGTCTCCTTCCCGCGGAAGCGCGCCAGTTCCTTGCGCACGATCGCGTAATACGAGTTCAGGAGATTGCTCCACGCGGAGTCGCCAAGCTGCACGGCGCGCTTGGTGGACGACGCGATGTCGAGAAAGAGCACGGTGGCCAGGATGCGATCGGAGGAATCGATCGGCCGCTCGCCGGTGATGAATTCCTGGATGTCGGAGAGAATCGTGTCCATGTCGTCGAGCATCGGCGAGTGGCTATTGCCGGGATACTCGTTGAACTTCGCACCCGGAATGCGCGAAGCCATGTCGCGCGCGGCTCCGCAGATGACGCAGGGGTCGCCGGTGCGGTTCATCACCAGAGTGGGCGTCTGGATCGACGGGAGAATGGACCGGGTGTCGATCTGCCCGTTCATCGTCTCGTAGGCCCGGACGGCCGACGGGCTCGCGGCCGCCCGCATGTAGCGGGTGACCGATTCAATGAACGCGGGATCGGCGTCCCGGCCCACGCCGGCGCCAAATCCGGTGACGTAATCAAAGGAAGGCCAGTCGTCCTGAATCGAGGCTAGCATCTGATCGTGTTCTTCGCGGGTCTGACCCCACGGATGGTCGGGAGAATTGATCCAGCGGGCTTGGGCGCCCCAAATTATCAGCGAGATCACACGCTCCGGATGGGTGGCGGCAAAGAGGCATGCCATCGAGCCGCCCTCAGAGAAACCGATCAAGTGGGCGCGCTCGAGACCGAGATCGTCCATCACCGCACGAATGTCGTCGGTGCGCTCCTCGAGCGTGGCCATTTTCACCGGCCGATCAGACAGGCCCGTGCCGCGTTTGTCGAAACGAATGAGCCGGCAGAATTTTCCGAATCGCTCAAAGAACAGCGCGCGCCGAGGCATCTCCCAGTCCATGTCCAGGTGCGACATCGTGCCCGGCGCCCAGACCACGTCGACGGAACCTTCCCCCGTGACCTGGTAGGCGATGAGCACGTCGCCGCTGCGGGCGTATTTTGTTTTCGGCAGGGCCATGAGAGACATTACGCGCTACTCCAGGAATCGCACGCGGGAGGATAGGTAATTCAAGGCTGCGTTTCGTTGTCCGAGAACGCCCATTCTAACCACTACGCGATTGATAGGATTTTCCTTTGACGCTCCGCGATTAGTATCATCCTCCACAGCCTCACCACAAGGATTTTGTGGAGTTGTTCGCCAGATTCCGCAGGTGGCAAGAGAACAGGCTGTTGGCACTTGATTCCAAGTGCCTCACTTAACCGGCACCAATCGCAGCCCGCGCACGTCGGCGAGCTCTTGTTTGAGTTTGCCGTCGGGACGCAGGAGGACGCGATTTAGACCCGCGCGCAGAGTGAGGTGACCGCTGGGTTGTTCCTTGAAGTGGTCGTAGCCACCGGTGTCAGGCACTTCGCCGCGGGTGCGACTGCCTTCGGTTTCGATCGAGTAGAAATCGCCGGCAGAACGGGCATCGGCTGCGAGGTTGACAGTGACTTCATATGTGCCGGCGCGCGCGACTTCCACCTGCCATTCGGCCATGTCTTCATGGACGATCCAGGGGGCGAGCACATCCAGGGTGGGGCGGTAAGCCAGCCGGTGGGCAAAGACTGTGGCCCGGCTGGCGGGCAGATGAAGTTCGCCACTTGCGGAGGGCTTGATGGCGGCAACCTCGTTGGTATTAGCGGCGACTTGCGCGAGTTCCTCCGCGCGCCACGGGAGCGAGCGCCCGCTGGTTTCCTTGCGCACCGCAGCGACCACCGCGGGTTCGATGGGCACGGCGGCATTGCCCCACGCGCGCCGGATGTAGCTGAGCACATCGGCGAATTGTTCGTCGTCAAAGATTCCAGTCGCGCCCAACGCGGGCATGTTGAGATTCCACGTTTGTCCGTTCACCTGCACGGGGCCGTAAAGCCCGTGCTGGACGATGCGCACGAGGCGCTCGGGCGGACCATTCACCCAGTCGCTGCCCGCGAGCGGCGGGGCGGCACCTGTATTCCCACCTCCATGCGGCTGATGGCAGGAGGCGCAGACCATGGTGTAAAGTTGTTGCCCGGCCTGCACGCGTTGTTCCTGCGCGGGTGTGAGCGGCGGGGCGTTTTGCGTGAGCGTGTCCGGCGGCTTCGCGCCTGGCCAGGTGAACTGATTTAACGCGCGGAGAACCTTCTCGCGCGTGGCGACATCGGGAACGCGCAGAAGTGCCGTCAAAGCGGCCGGTTCTTCCGCGAGTGAGAAAGGTTTAGAATAGCGGATGTTGGAAAAGGCATCGAGCAGAGCGTTGCGGCGCCACGACCGATCGCTGGGCGTGTTCGCAAACAGGGCGAAGAGTTCCGCGACGCGCGGCGGATTCGCCTCCTCCAACACGCACTGTGCGAGCAGCGAGATGAGGGTGCGATCTTTCTGCTCGCGGTCCGGCCAGCTCTTGAGGAATTCCAATTCACGGCCAGCCAATCCGGTCAGCACGGCGGTGCGAAAAAGCGGATGATCTTCCCGGGCGAGCAATTCGGCGAGCAGCACCGGCGTTTGCGTCCCGGGAAAGGCGCCGAGTGTGAGCGCAAGCTGGAGTCGCACCGATTGGTTCGAATCCCCGGTGCGCCGAGCGAGCGCGGGGAGAGCGCCCGGGTCGTGCTCGCTGAGGCGGATTGCGGCGGCGCGCACCCGCTCATCGGTGGTGTCCATGGCGGCGAGACGTGTGTCGGGGTCCAGCGCGCCGAGGCCATCAAGCGTCCAGAGGGCGTGCAACTGCGCCAGCGGGGCGGCTTTTTTCGCCATTTCGCGAAGAGGGGTGACCGCGTTGGTGTCGCCGCGCTCAACGAGCAGGCGCTGCGCGGTGAGGCGGTGCCAGCCGTTCGGGTGCGCGAGCGTTTTCACCAATTCGGCGGTGCTGGTCGAGGCGAGTTTGGGCGCACGACGGTCAATCTCGCGGTCGTCCGCGACAATGCGCCAGATGCGGCCAAGGTCGTTGCCCGCGTCGAGGTGACGCTCCTGGATTTGTTTCGTGAGCCATGGCACCATAAAAATGATATGTTCGATGATGCCGTGATACAGGTCGGCTACATAAAGCGCGCCGTCGGGACCGACACGGGCGTTGACGGGGCGGAAGCGCTCGTCGGTTGAGGCGAGTAATTCCTGCTCAGCCGGATAAAAGCGGGTGGCTTCAGGAGCAATGCCGTCGTTCAGTTGGAGTCGCCCGATCAGGTGGCCGCCGGACTCGGGGACGAAGACATTCCGATGCGCGTCGGCAGGGAATTGATGGCCATCGTAGGCGCAGACACCCGCCGCGATGGTGTAGGTGCGCAGGCGGCCGTCGTCGCGCAGCTCCAGCGCGCCAAGCGTGACCGCGGGAGTGACGCGGATCGGGAAAATTTCCTGCGCCTTTGGCGAGATGTCCACATTCACACCGAAGCCGTTGCGATCGCCACCGCCGCGCTGGAAAATGCGCAGCAGATGCGGATTGCGTGTGAGATACACGGCGGGGATGTAGTCGCCGTAGAGCGCGCGGTTTTCATAGCAGGTGAGGAAGCGGCCTGTTTCATCGAACGTGACCCCGAACTGCCCGCGTTGGATCGTGTCTGCTTCGATGAGTTTTCCATCCTGCCAGCGGTAGCGCTTTGACCAATCGGCGCAGTGCAGCCAGTTGTCGAGTCCGTAGCGCAGGCCGTTGGCGGTGTGCTGCGGATTGCCTGCCTGCCCCATCTGGCCAACCTCGGTGCGTTTGTCGCAATGGAGATCACCGTTGGTATCCTGACAGAACCAAAGCGTCGGTGGCTCTTGCAGCAAGATGCCGCCTTTCACGAAAGCGAATGAGCGCGGCATCACCAGCTTGTCGAGGAAGACGGTGCTCTTGTCCGCGCGGCCATCGCCGTCCGTGTCCTCGAGCACGACAACGCGGCAGATGGGATCATCCTCCCCGCTGCCGGCGAGGTCGCGCATGTAGCCCTGGTATTCGACTACCCAGATGCGACCGTCGGGATCGAACTCGAAGAAGATGGGGTTGTGAACAAGCGGTTCGGCGGCGACGAGCTCGACGTGATAGCCCGGCGCGAGTTTGAAGGTTTTCATTTCCTCCTCCGCGGTGCGAACCGGCGCGGGCGGCACATAGATGCGCTTCAGCAGGGCCTCACCGTTCTCCCAATCGGCCCAACCGGTGAGCGCCGAGGGAGGTCGCGCGCGGGGGCGGTCCTTTGGGACGGATGGTTGGGCGAGCGCAGGTGCTGCACAGAGGCAGTCGGCGGCGAGGAGGAGGCCGAGGCCGCCAATCGCCAAAGCGCGGGAACGAATTCGTTTTGGTTTCACATTCATTTCAGCAATGGCAGTCCGCTGGGAACTCTGTCGGGCGTGGTCTGATCGAAGTGGTCGTCGTTGAGTGCGTCGAGAAAGGCTTCGAGTGCCGGAAAATCATCGGCGTTGAGATTGAGCCGCTTGAGCAGAGGGTCAAGTGCCGGTGTGCCGCCAGCGCGGCCATCGAGTGTTTCGCTCACGGCATCCATCAGTGCCTCGTAGAAAACAAGGACGCTGCGGAGCGTGCGAAGACTGCCGTCGTGCATGTAAGGCGCGGTGGGTTTGAGGTTACGGAGCGTGGGGGTGCGGAACTCGCGCCGGCCAATGGCCGAGTCGTCCGACACGGCGAGGAAATGCAGCTTGTAGTCGGAAAGCATCGGGCCGCCGTGGCACTGGATGCAGCCCGCGTCCTGGAATACTTGTAGCCCGCGCTGCTGCACCTCATTCATCGCCTGTTTGTCGCCACGCAGGAAGCGGTCGAACGGCGCGTCCGGTGTGACCAACGAGCGCTCGAAGGCGGCGAGTGCCTGGGCGAGATGAGCAGCGGTGACAGCTTCGGCTGGCAGCTGACCAAACGCTTTGTTGAACAGATTGCGATACTCGGCAACGCCATCCACCCGACGGACCGCTTGCTCGACCGCGACTGCTTCAGAACAAACATTCCCGCGCATCTCTTCCCGCGATCGGATGGGTGTGACTGCTTGCCGTTCCAGACTTTCAACCCGCGAATCCCAAAACATTGGCGCGACCGCAGGGTCGTATTTGCAGCCGGCTACCAACCCGTTGAAGCCGACATTCAGCAGCGTCGGAGTATTGCGGGTGAGCGGGGGAAACCCATTGGCGGCGCGCAGAATTCGCTCCGGACCAAGTCCTGTGCCGCCGACCCCGATTGGTGTGGCGCGACCGTCCGCCCAACCGAATCGCGGATGGTGGCACGACGCACACGAAACGTCTTGAGCGGCGGACAGGATCGGATCAAAAAAAAGCAGGCGACCCAGCGCGACCTTTGCCGCCGTGGTCGGGTTGTCTTTGGGTTCCGGCGCGAGCGCAGGCAACGGTTCCAGGCGCATTTCCGGTGGAAACAACTTTCCGGCATCGGGTACCGGGCGCGACCATTCATCGAAGACAAAGTCCAGCGCGGCCAGCGCGTCCGCGTAGCTGGTGCTGTGTCCGAGCTCGGGCCGGAGCAACAGCAGGACGCGGCGACCTTGCTGCTTCAGTTTTTCCGTGAGCCGCAACAGACTATCTGGCGGGACGACCGTGTCCCGTCCGCCCGCCGTGAGCGCGAGCGGCATGGTGAAGCGCTCCGGCCAGAATTCGGCAGAGCGTTTACGATATTCATCCGGGCGCTCCGCCTTCGTGCCGCCATAGGAGGCGGCAATGGCTTCGGGAAATCCGGTGAACTCGACGAGGTTCGCGGTTCCGTTGAGCGCGACGACACCTTGCACTCGGTCGGGGTGCAAAGCGGCGAACGTGAGTGCCGCCGTGCCGCCCATCGATCCACCGCAGACGAGGACTTTGTCCAAATGAAAACGCTCGCTCAGTTCGTCGAGAATTTGCAACAAGTCTGCCTCGGCCTTCAGCCCCATCCATGAAGTTTTCGCGCGATAATCGGGTGAGACGTAGATGAAAGAATGTTTGGTGGCGAAATCGCGCGCGGCCCGGCATTCATCGCGCGGATCTTTGGCGAATTGCCAGCGGTCGGAACCGTGCCCGTGCAACGCAACGAGCAGCGAGTGAGGCTGCCGCGCCTCAAAGCCCGCCGGCAGCATGAGCACATACCGCTGCTCCGTGCCATCCACCTTTGCCGTGAAGGAGACGTCGCTCAACGCGGGCGCGGCAGAGGTCTCCGTCACCTGGTCGCGCGCCCCGCTGAAGTTGCCCGCCAGCATCAGGATCATGAGCGCCATGGTGGGAAAGCACTTCACTTCGCTAACCGTTCGAGAATATTTTTTGTGATGCGCTCCACCGCCGGATCGCCGCCTTGCAGGCCGTGAGACCAGTCCGTGGTCGCAGCGGTGAAGACGGTGCCGCCGCGAGTGTAGAGGCCGAGGCAGGCGGCACCGGTGCGGCCGCGTTCCCATTTCTCGTACCATTCGCAATCGTCGGGATGCCAGCGGGCGGGCGCGGTGCAGAGCACGGTGAATGACCCGGGCGTGCCGTCTTTCAAAGTCGGGAACGGCAACCCGTCCCGCCACTCCAGTTCACAGCCGTCACATTCGTAGCCGACGATGGTGTCCTTGCCACCGAAGGCGTCGCCGTGTTTCAGGCCCGTGCCTTCGAGGATCCAATGTCCCGGTTGATGCACTGTGAACGCGCCGGAGCCTTCCATGAATTGTCCGTGGCTCCGATGAAAACCGCCCCACAGAAAACCCACGCCGGTTAATCCATTCTCAGGACGCTTCAGCAGGTGATGACTCCACGCGGTGCTGAGCGTTTTGTAATCCCCGGCCGCGAAAACAGGATCAACGAAATAATTCTGCTTGAAGCAGGTCAGGGCGCGCCCTTCATCCTCGCTGCGCACCTGCCAGCAACAGGTGTTGCCGCTGAAGAAGGCCACATTGCCGCCCTTGCCAATCCAGGCTTCCAGATTGTCCCGCATTGGCCCGGACCAATACTCGTCATGTCCCACGCTCAACACGAGCCGGTAATGCTCAAGGAGATCCGGATGGAATTCGAGGTCCGAGTTGGCGGCATAATCAATCTGGTAGCCGTTGCGCTCGGCCCATTGCACAAAGGGCAGTTCCCAGATGCTAAACTGGCTTTCCGGCGGACGCTCAAACGACACCCGGCTTCCCTGAACGTTGCCGCGACCGTTGTAGGCGTAGAGGCTGGTGCCGCCCCAGTTATTGTATGCGTTGTAAGTGTTCGTGGAGAGTTGCAGGAGAATCTTCGCGTCGCGACCGGGTGCCGCAGACCGCACGATAAAATAGCAACTCGACTGGACCTTGCGACTGCCCCGATGGATGAATTTGCCACCATGGTCGGCGGCCCGCATTGTTGCCTCGTAGTAACCGCTTCGCCAGTCGGCGGGAATCTTCACCCTCAGAGCGACAGGCCATCCGCAGCCTTGCGACGATGCCTTTTCCGGGATGGAATGCTCCAATCCAGGCACCGACGTCTTCGTTGCCCACACCACCTCCGGCTTCAGTCCCAGCCGCATGATTTCCAGCGTGAACTTGGGTGCGCTTGTCGAAACATGAAACGTCACTTCATCGCCCGGCGCGTAGCTGACTTGACCGGTGTAGCCTTCGAGGAAGATCGGCCGCAAATCGTCCTGTGCTTTCGAGAACTGCGGCAGAAACAACGCGGCTGCGCCGGCAGCGGCGGTCGTCTGGCGGAGAAACTGACGGCGGGTGGAGAACTGTAAGGAATCGGCGGAAACAGCTTTTAGGAGTTGGATTGAGGCTGGCCGTTCGGTTTTTGGCTTGGATGGTTTCATGGTGGCTTAATTTGTTTGAATTTTCATGAAATTTGATGATTTGTCACACGCAAACCCTAACTGTTCCTGCAACTGGTTCATCGCTTGCCGCGCAAAAAACTTTGCTTCCATACTTTTGCCGAGCCATCAAATCTATTTCGCACGTTTTTCGGAGGCGATTTTAATTTGTTTCAGCAATTTTCTCGCGCAGGTTTCGGAAAATTCCAAATCGTTAATGGCGCAGTCCACTTCGATCACTTCGATGTCTTTGCGCAGGGACGCTTTCAGACTCTGGAACAAAGCCTCGTCGGCAGCAGGATCATGGAATTTTTGCCCCGGCGCACTGATCACGCTGATGCCTTTTAACGGAAGCAAGATCGCAACGGGAGCCGTGGAAAGATTTAATTTTCCGGCAATGATTTTCCCGAGCTGCGCGTTTTCCTCCGGCGTGGTCCGCATCAAGGTGACCTGGGGATTGTGCTGGTAGAAATTGCGTCCCGCAAATTTTTGCGGGACCGTTTCCGGCCCGTGGAAATTCACCATGTCCAGACAACCGGGCGCGATCACGGCTGGAATCCCATTTCTCGCGGCGGCTTCCAATCGCGTCGGGCCTGCGCCCAAAAATCCTCCGACCCATTCGTCGGCCCATTCCGTCGTGGTGATGTCTAGAACGCCGGCGACCAACCCGGTTTCGATGAGCGACTCCATGGTGCGCCCGCCGGTTCCCGTCGCATGAAAAACCAAAACCCGTAACCGGCTGCTTCGAGAATTTTTTGCGCCTGTTGGACGGATTGCGTGGTGTTGCCGAACATGCTTGCGACGATGATCGGTTTGTCTCCGCCGGGCTGTGGTTCGACCTCGACCATGCCGCAAATCGCACCGGCTGCCCGCGTGAGAATCTGGCGGGAAATCCGGTTATTGATAGGACTTTCCTTTGACGCTCCGCGATTAGGCGAGGGGTCGTCCTGGTTCCGGGTTCTACGTAATCTCGGCTTTACGGTTGAGAAGAAGCCGGGCTCGCCGGCTCTGGCGCCATTTAGTTACGTCGTCGGCAGGGAATACAATCGTCGGGCCGATATTCACGCCCAATACGGCGGACAAGAGCGCGGCGGCATCGC
>SIBK01000082.1 GCA_009695205.1 Pedosphaera sp.
ATCCAGGATCTCCTGCTCGGCGGGTTGGAGGGGAATTCGTTTTGGTTTACCCATCCCGGGAGCATGGAAAACTTCGGGAAGATTGTTCCGCAAAATCGATCATCCCCTTCGTCCTCAATCTCTTAATCGCTTTGAAAAGCGCGTCCTGGCGAGAAGGGGGAAGTGCATCCCGCGGCCGACGGGCAGCCCGGCCTCCAAGTCTGCGGGACAAAGTCGGCAGTTCAGTCCAACGGTGGAATGCCTGAGGACAGACTTGAACGCCCGTGTCCAGGAGGGGCGTGGGCGGAGGCACCTTGAGACGGGCCCCTTCTAACGGGAATGCAAACCGGATAACACTCGGAAAGTTGACCCTGCCCTAATGGAAATCTACTTTCCCTCCGGCATGCTGGCTGTAGTCGTCCCAATTTCAACCCTCTCTCTCGCGAGTGGTCGTGCGGGCGAGGCGGCTGCCTGGGAACAAATCGTCGATCCGGTCCGCCCATTCCTCGACCGCGTTTCGCATCAGCTTGTGGCACAGGTCGAGGCGTTTGAACCGGAGATTGTGGAGTATGCCCGATATGCCCTCGACAACCGCGGAAAGCAGCTGAGGCCTGCATTGATCGCCCTGGCAGGTGGAGCCGTTGGGACGGTAACCGATGAGCTTGTCACGGTCGCGGTCATCATTGAGATGATCCACCTCGCGACCTTGGTCCATGACGACATCATGGACGGTGCATCGCTGCGCCGGCGGCGGTCCACGCTTTCGGCGCGTTGGGGCAATGAGGTCTCGGTATTGCTGGGGGATTGTCTTTTTGCCCATGCGCTCAAGCTTGCCGCGGGTTTTTCGACTGCCGATGTATGCCGGGCCGTAGCGGATGCGACGGGCATCGTCTGCGCGGGCGAAATCCTTCAGACACACCGACGTCATTGCTGGAACCTAACCCGCGCCGAGTATTTCAAGGTGCTTGCGATGAAGACGGCGGAGCTGTTTGCCCTTGCGTGTGAACAGGGGGCCAAGATGGGCGGCGGTACGGTTGGGGAACAGCAGGCATTGCGGAGGTATGGATTGGCATTGGGGACTGCCTATCAGATTTACGACGACTGCCTTGATCTGTTTGGTGCGGAGGGAGAAGCAGGAAAGTCGCTGGGGACGGATTTGGCGAACGGGAAACTGACCCTGCCGGTGTTGATATTTCTCGAGAACGCCAGCTCGGAGGAACGGGCGGAGCTGATTGGATGGCTGGAGAACTGGCACCCGGAGTTGCTTGCTGGGGTTCGGGACCGATTGGAACGGGCAGGGGCCTTGGTGGGTTCCGCCGATGTGATTCGAGGATATCTCGGCGAGGCAGTTGCCGCATTGAAGGGATTGCCCCCGACTCCCAGTCGATCGGCGTTGAATCATTTTTCGGAGTTTTTGTCGCAACGAATTTCCAGCCTGGGTGTCTAACCGAGCATGGTTGCTGCCCTGTCCATGGACATTACCGCCGCCAGTGTTCTTCCGGTTCGAAGCGAGCCCCTTGTTGGTGAGGGCGCGGCGGACCGGGAATTAGTTGATCGAGCACAAGCCGGGGATCTCTCGGCGTACGACGACCTGGTTCAACGGTACCAGGAGCGGATCTATGCCACGGTTTACCACATGACGGGCAACCATGAGGATGCGAACGATCTGGCGCAGGAGTCGTTTGTGAAGGCTTGGCAGGCGTTGAAATCGTTCAAGGGAGATTCGAGTTTCTACACCTGGGTTTACCGGATTGCCGTCAATCGAACGATTAATTTCCTGAAGCAGCGGCGCAATCGAACCCATCATTTCAGCCTGAACGACCTGGATTTTACGGGAGAAAACGACCCGGATTTGGTGGCTCTGGTGTCGCAGAACACTCCTTGTCGGGAGGTCGGGTTAGCAGAGCTTCAAACTTGTTTGAACGAGGCCATCCAGAAGCTGTCGGAGGAGCATCGGATCGTGGTGACCCTGCATGACATTCAAGGGATGCCGCACGACGAGATCGCCGCGGTGTTGAAGTGCAATCCGGGGACAGTGCGTTCCCGGCTGCATTATGCACGGCAGCAATTGCAGGCTTGGCTTGCGGACTGGATCCGGTGAGCCGTCGGTGTTGAGGATGACTGCGCCAGGCAGAGAGAAATTCAAAAGTATGCCTTCAGAGAACGATGATTTAGCAGATGGTTTCGATGGATTGCGCCGGTTGCTGGCTCTCAAGCGGCGGGAATTTCCACCGGTTGGCTTTTTTAATAACTTTGCAGCCCGAGTGATTTCTCGGATCGAAGCGGAGGAGTTGGCGCGGGAGGAAAAACCCTGGTGGCGTCAGACTCTTGGATTGAGCACCGCCCGAATTCTGGCCGGCGCCAATCTGCTCACCGTCTGCGGGCTTGCCTTCGTGGGCGTGAGCCTCTATCTCGTCGTGTCTGGAGAGATTGAACCTGCGATGATTGCCGGTTCGTCTGGGACGTCTTTGGATATCCCGGCGGCGGCAGGTTTCGGCATACCGTCGAGCGGGTTAGCCGGGCCGGCAGCAGTGGATGATCTCTCGCCGATTGTTGGCTTTTCCGCTTCATTAATGCCATTGGGTCGCAATTTCTCCAGGGAGTCCTCGGAGGCGGCTGTGTCTATTTCACCCGAGGCTGTGGATGCGGAAAGTGAGCGAGAAGCAGCCCGCGCCTTATTCAAGCCCGGGGCGATATGGGCTTTGAATGCCGAGCCAGTGGCTGTTCCAACTTACCGCATGGTAGTTCCCCGCTGAGTAGGGATCGTCGTTCGAGATCTGGCCTGAGGCGACCCTCGGTGTTGCCAAAAGATGCTCGGGGAACTCAGGAAACCGGGGGTTGTGCGCGCGATCCGGCCATCCAGCGTTCAAAGTGTTCGTACGAAGAACATCGAGATCTTCACGACGTTAACCGGCACCACGAGGCGGCCGGCATCATTAATGGTCGCGTTCACGGTCTGCTCTTTCCCGCCCGCCGTGGAAGTCAGCTCATAGACGTCGGCATTCCGCTTCCAGGTCCCTTCCGAGGAAAGTTGAAGTTTTGAAAATGGGTGGGGAGCGACTGGCGCGGGTTTGGCAACCGGAGCCGGAGCTTGAGCTGGGCCGCCGGGGCCACGGGTTCCTGGGCGAAGGCCGTAACGCTGGGCAATGATGGGGTCGACTCTGCCCGGAGCGGTGGCGGCAGGATCCGTGGTTGGATCGGTAGCGGTGGCGGCGGCGACCGGCGGGGGAGGTGCCGGAGTATCCACGACCAACTTGCCATCAACGTACGCCGTCAGGGTCGTGGCGGCGAGCGCGTTAGTCAGGAGGTTCCGCAGCAAAAGTATTTCGGTGGCGGTGATCGTCTGTCGGCTGCGCTTCGCGGCATTCAGCGTTGCCACGGGATCGAGGCGCCAGCGTCCAAGAATGCGTTCGTCGTCGTATTTTGGAGACTTTCCAGTCTCGATATATTTGCGGAAGTCATCGAGATCGGTGGCGAGAAGTTCCTTGGTCAGTTCTTCGTTTTTGAGCAATACTTGAACTTTCGGATTACCGGTGATTGTCATGAAGCTTCCACCCTGAGTCAGCTCTTTCAGCAGGTCCTGATCCGCGCCGATGTCCTTGAACTCCTGGCGTTCGCTCAACCGGAGGAACGGAGGGTAACTGGACGCCCGCCCATGAACGAGGGGATTGTGGTAGAGAATGCCAAGGATGTCGGAGATTTTGAAGAAATTGGGCGGTGTATGATCCAAGGCTGCGAACGTTCGGTCCCAACCGCTACCGCTCATGTCCTGCCGGATCTTATTTACGTATCCCAGAACTCCAGGCTCATTCTCTGATGAGGTCTGTGTCGTCAGATATCCCCCCGAATAGATCAAGCGGCCGACGGAAAAAAAAAGGACTGTACCCGTAAGCAAGCCCAGAAAGAGTCCCAGAGCTTTGTTCATGGTTTCGAATCCCTTCCGCGTTTGATCATCCTCTTTGTACTTGAAATGCAACTCCACGGGGTGGTGAGCGGCAAATCCGAGGCCGAAGAAAACGAGCCAGACTATCCCAAACGTAATTAGCGCCGGGAGGACTATCAGCCAAAGAGGGTGTTCGATTCCCATTTTAGAAAAGAGGGGCGCGACCAGTTTTCCGAGCGGTCCGGCGAATGCGAGGGCAATAAAAGCGCCTACCATTGAAATACCGGCACGTATCGCTCCCGTGCCAAAACCAAGGACCGCGAAAAACCCCACAATGAGAGCAGCAAGAAGCCAGACGAACATGAAGCAAGTGTACGACTGCAGGAACCTGTACGCACGCAAAAACTGCGAGCCTCAGTTTCCCTTGAAAGGCAGAACTCAAGATCTGCGTTGCAGGTGGAGACAAGCCAGGGTACGCAGGGAGGATTGCGTGATCATCCCTGCCACTTTCTCCGTCCCGAATCGGCGAGATCAGGCTGGCAACCCAGCGTTGTCATGAAACCTTGCCGCGGTTTTGTGTCGTCCATGCATCGATTGCTGCTGCCACTCTTGGTGGGAATTCCCTTGGCCGGCCCCGTGCGCGGAGATACTCCGGGTGCCGCGCCCTCGACCTCCCACCTGCGACAAACAAACAATGAGGTGTTGGTCCGGGTCTCCCTTCCCGCGAGCACACGGTATCGTCTCGAGTCGTCCACGGACCTTGAGGTGTGGGAGGGGCTGGCGTCCGGTGTGGCGACGGCTTCGAGCACTCACCTGGATTCGGCGGCCCCAAGACTCCCGTTGCGCTTTTACCGGACTGTTCTTGACTCTGGAACTGCGGTTCCAACGGGGGATTTGCTCACGGCGTCCAATGGCCCGGCGGTTCTTCGGCCCATCAATCATGCGACGCTAATTCTGTCGTGGAACGGCCTGACGGTCTATGTGGATCCCGTGGGCGGTGGGGCTCGCTTTGCCGGGTTGCCCCGTCCGGATATCGTATTGATCACGCACGCTCACAGTGATCATTTCGAGGTTTCAACGCTGACCGCGGTCTGCACCAATACCACGATCATCCTGGCGCCAGCCGTCGTGCAGGCATCTCTTTCTGCCGCCCTGAAACCGTCCTGTGCGGTGATGACTAACGGGAGTTCTACCAATCTTCTCGGGGTCACGGTGGAGGCGGTCGCGATGTACAATCTGACGTCGGCGTATCATCCGAAAGGTACGGGCAACGGATACGTGGTGACGCTGGGCGGTCGCCGGATTTATTTGAGCGGGGATACGGAGGACATCCCGGAGATGCGGGCATTGCGGGACATTGATGTCGCATTCGTATGTATGAATTTGCCGTTTACGATGACGGTCACCCGGGCCGCAAGCGCCGTCCGCAAGTTTCGTCCGAGGGTTGTGTATCCGTACCATTATTCCGACTCGAACGTGAATGAGTTTAAGCGATTGGTTGGGACGGATGTTGGCGTTGAAGTTCGGTTGCGAAAATGGTACTGACCCGTAGTAGACAGTGGCGAGCTGGAGAATCCTGGTTTTGGGCTTAGCGGAGTGTTGTGAGCAGCTCGATCAGGCCGCGCAGTTCAAATTGGTTCAGGCGGACGATGGGCAACCGGGGAATTGGACGGCGGAAATGACGGAATGAAGACGAGTCCATTCTCATGTCCATTCTCGTTGACCCTGGAAATGCTGGGCCTAACCTCCCCGCCACTTTGTAGTCCTCGACTCCGGGACCGCTACTGAAGTAATCCGCAATGAATGCAATTCTCGCTTTAGAAGATGGTTCTGTGTTTCGCGGTCGGGCCTTTGGTGCGAAGGCCACGGCGGTGGGTGAGGTGTGTTTTAACACGTCGATGACGGGTTATCAGGAAATTCTCACCGATCCGTCTTACAAAGGTCAGATTGTCACGATGACCTACCCCTTGATCGGCAACTATGGCGTCAACCGGGTGGACGTGGAATCCTGGCGACCCCACGTCTCTGGATTCGTTATACGTGAATTGTCACCTGTGGTCAGCAACTGGCGGTCGGACCAGTCCCTGGAGGGGTATCTCAGCGACAATGGAATCCCCGGTATTCAGGGGGTGGACACACGAGCTCTCACCAAGAAGCTCCGGGTGCGAGGAGCCTTGAATGGCGTCCTTTCAACAGAAGGCTTGTCCGAGGCTCAAGCAGTCCGTCAGGCGAAGGAATGGCCGGGCCTAGTGGGTGTGGACTACGCGAACGAAGTCACCCATCGAGAGCCGTTTGTTTGGGATCCTAATGATGAGCAGAGCGCCGCGTTCGACCTCAACAAGGGATTGACTTCGCAAAATCCGAGGGACTACCGGAAGGCGCTGCCAGTTGCTGACATTCCAATCGTCGCGTTCGACTTCGGGATGAAGTACAATATCCTCCGCTGTTTGCGACAGCGTGGGTTCCGAACCCAGGTGGTACCGGCTGCCACCTCCGCCGCGGATGCCCTCAAGTACAAACCTGCGGGAATTTTTCTTTCGAATGGCCCTGGGGATCCGGCAGCCCTTCACTACGCAGTGCGGACGGTTTATGATTTGGTTCAAAGCGGCATACCTATTTTTGGCATTTGTCTCGGACATCAGATCCTCGGCCAGGCGTTCGGCGGAACGACGTTCAAGTTAAAGTTTGGGCACCGGGGAGCAAACCAACCGGTGAAAGACTTCGAGACCGGGCGGGTCGAGATCACTGCGCAGAACCACGGTTTCGCCGTCGATGCCGACTCGTTGCCATCGGATGTAACCGTGAATCGGATTAACTTGAACGACGGCACGGTCGAAGGGTTGCGGCACAAAAATAAGCCCATTTTTTGTGTGCAATACCATCCGGAGGCCTCGCCGGGGCCCCACGATTCCACACCCTTGTTCAACGAGTTTCGCCAAATGATCATGGCTCGTGGATAACCCCGCAGACGGCTGACCCTCTGCAGTGAGCCGGCGCGACCCGCGAGATTCGGTTAAATCGGGCGGTGCAAAACGGTCGCCACGCCGGTCAACCTTGTAATTCCACCATTCGAAGTTTGACTCACCCCATCTAAACCGGCTAGAAAGGTGGGCAGCACCTGACTATGTCAAAATTGGTCGTAACCACTTCCCCTCTCTCCGGACGGACAATTGAAGTCACTGCGGAGAAGACAAGTGTCGGCCGCATTGAAGACAACCAAGTGGTTCTTCCGGAGGCGAGCGTCTCAAGTCACCACTGCGAGTTAACTCCTGTTGGTGACGAAATATTCGTTAGAGATTTGAACTCGACGAACGGGACGTTCATCAATGGCGATCAGATCAAGGAGGGGACATTAAAGCCGGGTCAAATTCTTCGCTTGGGCGTCGTTGATCTGAAGCTTGAAACGGGCAAGAAGCAGATGGATCAGGTCCGTCCGACCGGTGTGAAGATCGGGGAAGGCATCCCGGCAGCGCCCGTTCTGGAAAAAAACACAGCGTTTACGAAGAAGAGCAACAAGGCGAACAAGATTTTTATCGCCATCGCCGTGTTGCTTGGATTGGCAATTGTTGCTTTCCTGGTGATCGCTTTCTCGGGAGTTTCGAAACCTCCAGAGTAGGGGCTGGTTGCGGTATCGTTCCGTGGACGTCCTCTGTCGTCCAACCCCGGCTTGAAGGTTGCCACGGCCGAGCGATCGGCAGTGTTTTACCCGGCCGTTTCGCTTCTCCGTGTCACCAAACGTCCACTGGCCCTTTGGGAACCGGGATGGATTCACGAAGGGCCGATGCCGGCTCCTCGCCACGCAGGAACGAGGCGATCATCGGCGGGGGTTCAAAACGCGGCAGGAGGCACCCTTTGGCATCGCAAAACTGGCCACGCCAACGTATGAAGTCTACCACGATGTCGTCATATTCGATTCGGGAGGTCAGGCGGACAACTCGCTTATTGAATCCGGCGGAGGGGCCGAACCGACGGGCGTACCAAGGGGCGATTTTGCGGAACTGGATGCATCCGTGTGCTTCCCCAAACACTTCAATCATTCGATCCAGATGGCGGCTCATGATCCGCAGGCGGTCTTCGAGAGTGGGTTCCGGTGGCGCGATTCCCGTGACAAGGTACTCTCGGGTACGGCGAAAAATCCATGGATCGTAGAAGGCACCGCGGCCGATGCTCACCCCAGCACACCCAGTTTCCGACAACATGTGCCGTGCAGCCTCCGGAGTCGTGACATCGCCATTTCCTATGACCGGAATGGAGGTCACTGCCTCGACCACTTTTCGGATGCCGTCCAAATTTACAGTTCCGGAGAATCCCTGCTCACGGGTGCGCCCATGAACAAAAACAGCCGCAACCCCAGCGTCCTCCAATGCTCGGGCAAGATCGGGTGCCGTCAGGCTCTCGTCATCCCAACCAAGCCTCATTTTTGCGGTCACAGGAATCCGGACTGCCGACACCATGCCCCGGACAAGGTCCGCGGTGCGGTCGAGTTCTGTCATCATGGCAGAACCGCCGCCCACTCGGCACACCTTGCGAACGGGGCATCCCATATTGATGTCGATGGACGCCACGCCGATCGACTCCAGGTATTGGGAGGCGGCTCGCATTTCTTGGGGGATCGATCCAAACAATTGCACTGCCAATGGCTGGTCTAAGGCATTGGACTCGATGAGTTTGAGGGCTTTCGGGTTCTTCTCAAGAAGGGAGCGGGCGTTGACGAGATCTGTGGTCGCCAGATCGAGCCCGCCAATTTCTCGGACGATCAACCGAAAGGGCAAGTTCGTGTAGCCTGCAAGCGGCGACAGGAAGAGGTTTGACCTGAGAGCAAGATTGCGGAATTGAATCACGGGGTCGTTGGCGCGCCGCGGAGAGAACCCGTGCACACGAGCCTGCGGCGAGGACTTCGAGGCGGGAATCCCGCGATGAAAATTGTCAAACCCGCGAGTCAGCTAGGCCCGCGATCCGGTGTTACCCTTAGGTGCCTGGAGCGTCCAAGCGCTCACCGTCCATAGCATAAATCCCCACAAGGTATCCATTTTCTTTGATGCCTCCCACCTTCAGTTTACCGACAAGCGTTACCGCCTGGTCCATCACGGGTTTTACGCCCTTTCCCGTCATTTTGACGCTCACCCATTCGTTGATCTTCGGGACTGCTCCAAAGCAGCACATGGATTGGTCCCGCATGATCAACAATTCAGTCACCAAACCTCCCTCGACCTTCAGTGGAAGCATGAACCCCTTCAGGGCGACCCGCTTGCCGTGGAAGTCCTTGACGGACTGAGGTATCTGGCTGTCTCCCTTGTCAGTATCCGGATTCGGTTTGGTTTCGTCGGGCACCTCGTACTTGAACGCCGACAACTTGTCGAAGCCGATGACCGTGAACTCTGCACCCGACGCGTCCTTGGTAGGAGCTGGCTTACCCGTTGCAGCGGGTTCAGCAGCCCGCGCGGCCACGTGCGTAAAAACGACCAAGCATGCAAGGGCGGACACGATTGCGGCACAGTGTGCAAGCGGCCGAAGACAGCCTGGGGAAAATCCACCCGAATTCATGGCCCCAACGGTACAGGACCGCGAAGCGATTGGGAAGACTATGAGAACAGCAAATCGTTGACGGTCCTTCCGGCACCCCCCACTTTCACCGGGCGCGAATATCGCGGCATGAAGACTCTCCTATTTGTTTGCACTGGCAACACTTGCCGATCCCCCATGGCGGAAGCCCTCGCCCGACAGGCGTTGGCCGGAAAGCCTGGATGGCGCCTGATGTCTGCCGGCGTCGGAGCCATCAATGGCCAAAATCCCAGCTCCCATGCTGTCACAGTCATGCAGCAGCGGGGACTTGATATTTCATCGCACCGGTCCCAAATGCTCACCGGCCGCTTGATTCGCGAGGCCGACTACGTATTGGGGTTGACCCACGGGCACGTCGACGGGATCTACCTGCTGTACCCCGAGGCAGCTGAAAAGACGTTCATTCTCCGCGAATTCGATGAGTCGCTGGGCGCCTACGCCAAGGACATCGCGGATCCGATCGGCGGACCGCTGGAGGGCTACATCGCGTGTCGAGATCAGATCGAGGAGGGGATCGCCTCCGCGTTGAAATTCATCGAACAACAGCACGCGGGTGGCAACACCGCAAAGAGTCTGGTGTTCGCCTTGGGTGCGGATCATGCCGGTTACGAGCTGAAGGAAGCTCTGAAGACCTGCCTGACGGATCGCCGCATTGAAGTGCTCGACCTGGGCACGCACTCGAAGGAATCATGCGACTATCCGGACTATGCGCATTCCGTTGCGGAGCTCGTCGCTGTGGGCGAAGTGGATTTCGGGTTGCTGTGCTGCGCGACGGGGATCGGCATGAGCATCGCGGCGAACAAGGTTCATGGAACCCGGGCCGCCCTCGTCATCGACCCAGAGACGGCTACACTCGCGCGGCGTCACAACGACGCGAACATTGTATGCCTTGGGGCAAAAATCTCGACGGCAGATCAGGCTGGGAGAATACTCACTGCTTTTCTGGATGCTGAATTTGAAGGCGGCCGTCACGAGCGCCGCGTAAACAAGATGGAAGTTGAATCTACCATGGCCCACACCCTCGAATCCGTTGATCCTCAGATTGCCGAGGTCATTCAGCACGAACGTCGCCGTCAGCAGGAAAATATTGAACTCATCGCGTCGGAGAATTTCACCAGCTCCGCCGTGATGGAGGCCCAGGGAAGTGTGCTCACCAACAAGTACGCGGAAGGGTATCCAAAAAAGCGCTGGTACGGGGGTTGCGAGTTTGTGGACGTAGCCGAGCAGTTGGCCATCGACCGCGCGAAACAGCTGTTCGGGGCAGAACACGCCAATGTCCAACCGCATTCCGGGTCCGGTGCAAACATGGCCGTGTATTTTTCAGTGCTGAAGCCCGGAGACAAGATGCTCACCATGGATCTGTCACACGGCGGCCATTTGACTCACGGAAACAAGGCGAATTTCTCGGGGAAATTCTTTGAGATCATCCATTACGGAGTCCGCCGTGAGGACGAGCGGATCGACTATGATCAGCTGGCTCGGGTGGCCCGTGAGCACCGGCCCAAGATGATAACGGTCGGAGCCAGCGCTTACTCCCGGATCATTGATTTCAAGCGAATGGGGGAGATTGCTCGCGAGGTGGACGCATTGATGCTGGCGGATATTGCTCACATCGCCGGTCTGGTGGCGACCGGACTGCACCCAAGCCCTGTGCGCTACGCCGATTTTGTAACGACCACCACGCACAAGACACTGCGCGGTCCCCGTGGCGGCCTCATCCTCTGCCGTGAGAAGTATGCGAAAAGTATCGATTCCCAGGCGTTCCCCGGAATCCAAGGCGGCCCGCTGATGCACGTCATCGCTGGCAAGGCAGTTTGTTTCCTCGAGGCACTGCAGCCTAGTTTCGCCGAATATCAGCAGCAGATTCTTAAAAACGCAGTCGCGCTTGCGGATGGCATGAAGCGAAATGCATTCCGATTGGTAAGCGGCGGTACAGATAATCACCTCATGCTGGTGGACGTTGGCGCCCGCGGACTGACGGGCAAGCAATGCCAATTGATACTCGATGAGGCGGGCATCACAACCAACAAGAACACGATCCCGTTCGAAACCCGATCCCCATTCGAGGGCAGCGGGGTTCGCCTTGGCACGCCTGCGGTGACCACCCGGGGCATGAAAGAGCCGGAAATGGGGGCCATCGCGGACATGATTAGTGAGGTGCTCCTCGACATCACCAACCCGGCGACCGCCCATGAAGTGCGCCGACGAGTTCACGCGTTGACTGCGCGGTTTCCATTGCCCCGCTAGGGTTCGGCGGGTTCAGCATGGATTCCAAAGCTCAATCCTCCCAGCGCCCCTCTTCGAATGAATTGAAGCCCGGGATGCCTTTCAAATAAACCGACCATGGTTCGCTACATCCTTCGAGGAATCACTCAGCCCCAGAATCTGGATCTGCGGACTGGTCTCAACACCATCGGCCGCAATCCAACCAATGATTTTCGCATCCCGGAGGCGTCCGTTTCCAGTTTTCATTGCAAAATCGAGGTGAGTGAAACCGGCGTGTTGGTGCGAGACCTTCAGTCGACGAACGGCACGTTCATCGATGACCAGCCGGTAACGGAACAGGTTCTGCCTCCAGGCCATGTGCTGCAGTTAGGCGCAGTAACTTTTCAACTTGAATTGGAGCAGATCGAAATCCATGTCCTCCGGCCGGTAAATCCCACGGAAGCGGCTCCGCAAGCGGTGGTCCGCGAAGACGGTCTCCTGGCCTGCACCCGCAACCTCTCGCTGGTGGCGACCCACCGATGCACCAAATGCACGCTTCCATTTCATAAATCATCGCTCCGCAGAACGCGACTTTCCGGAGGATCGAAGAGCGCCCTGTTGTTCTGCCCGGAGTGCGATGGCCCCTGCGAAGCAATTCCCCACACGGAAGAGGTGAAGAAGAAGTCCTTTCTCGGAGCGTTGTCTCAAACAATCTCCCTTGGTTGGCGCTTTAAGAAGTAAGCGACGCCTTTCCTGCCGACAGAACGAGACCTCAATCGCACAACGTCAATCGCACAAGGGTGGAGGCGGGGGGAGTTGAACCCCCGTCCTGAACGCTTCAACCCGGACCGACTACATGCTTAGTTCACCAAGGATTTTCTACGAGGCCATGACGGGCGAACAACGAATAACCTCGCCTAGCTCGCATGAAGTTTCTCGGCTGCCGTCGCGCGAACTCCGCCGACAACCATGCCTGCTAATGGCGTTCGTTTCCCGTAGCAGGTGTTCAGGAACGAACGTCGGGGCTGTTAGGCCGCGAGAGCCAACTCTGTGTTAGCAACTATGTTTTGGTTCGATATTTTTACGAGGCCAACGAACCGTCCTCGGCATGCCGTCCCGGGCGGATTCGTACAGTCGAAACCAGTACGCCCCCGATCCCTTACAACTCCCCACACACTCGCCCCCTCCTCGCTCCTCGTCAAGCAATGGCTTCGACGCCGCTGCCGCCGTCCTTATTTATCGTGTCCGCGTTCATCGGCGTTTCTCCGGGGTTTCAAATGACGCTTTCACGGTGAGTTCAAAATGAGAGCGGTCATCGACGCATGCGTTGACGACCTTTGTACAAGCCAACTACCGTACAGGGGTCATGCTTCCCATCGTCGAGAAATTGCTCGTGCTTCAGGACCGAGACCGCAAGTTGCTGCGCCTGCGGGCCGAAATCGAAGCCAGCGGACCTCAGAAACAGTTGCTCACCCAAAAGGCCGCCCAGGCCCAAGCGGACTTCGATCTCTTCAAATTGCGCAGCAAACAAATCGAAAGCGACCGCAAGAAATTGGAATTGGAAGTCGCAACCAAACAACAACTTGTCGAAAAGTGCCGGACCGGACAGGGCAATACTAAGAAAAACGAGGAATACTCGGCCTTCCAACACCAAATCGACACCACCCAACGGGAAATCACCCCACTGGAAGATCAACAATTGGAGTTGATGGAGAAATCCGACCAGGTCGGTCGCGAAATCCAGGCGGCTGAAAAGGTCGCCAAAAGCCTCAAGGCCGAAGTCGATAAAGCCCTCGCCGACATCAAGGAACGCGACGGCAGTTTGCAACGCGATTTCGAAGCGGTTTCCGCTGAACGAAAAGGCTTGATCGGCGATCTCGACGAAGGGTTGCAGTCCCGCTACGAACGTCTCCTAAAGACCAAGGGCGAAAACATCATCGTCGGCGTCACCAACTCAATCTGCGGCGGATGCCACATGAAGCTTACGATGCAGACGTTCCTGAGTGCCAAGGCTAAAACGGATATCGTCACATGCCCCAGTTGCAGTCGAATGCTCTACTATACCCGAGACATGGAGGACTGACCCCCCACCGGGCCCTGCCGAGTTCAGCGGCTGGACCTCCGAAACTTCACCGCGAGTCGCCGCGGGGCTTCTCCTTGGGATGCCTCGTTTTCCCCACGGGGGGATTTGTTTAGCTCTTTCGTTCAAGCAATGCCTCCGCATGACGTCGCGCGGCGTCCCCGCCACCCCCGAGCATTCGAGCGAGCTCTGCCACACGACCCCGCCGATCCAAAAGGATAATCCGCGATTCCGTCCGTCCGTCGATCAGGTCTTTAACGACAAGAAGATGATTTCCCCCCGCTGCCGCCACCGGGGCCAGGTGGGTGATGCAAAGCACCTGATGGTCCTGTGCAATTTGCCGCATCTTTTCTCCCACCGTCGTGGCCGTCTCACCGCCTACGTTGGCGTCGACTTCGTCAAATACGAGAACCGGGACGTCGTCCTCTTTCGCCAACACGGTTTTCAGAGCAAGCATCACACGAGCTAGCTCTCCACTCGATGCGATGGATCTCAAGGGTCGGCCGGGTTCACCCGGATTGGGCGCAAACTGAAACTCAACCCGATCAAAGCCGCTCGCACTCACGGCCGGATCGGTCAGAGACTGCGCCGAGGTCATCATCACTTCGAATGAACTTTGCCGAAATCCCAGGGCCGCCAATTCTCGGCCGACGGCTGTGCTCAATCGCGGCAGCAATTTCTTCCGGGCGGCGCTCAATTCTTGACCGGCTTTTTTCAGCCCTCCCTCGATCATCGCCAATTCCGCGTTAAGTCGTTCCAATTCTGCATCGCGCGATTCGAGGGTGGTGAGGCGAGCCTGCGCCGCCTCGCCGAATGCTATTACCTCAGCGAGATCCGCTCCGTACTTCCGTTTGAGCGAATGGATCAGATTGAGTCGTTGTTCCAGGATCTCTAGACGGTCCGGATCCAACTCCACACGGTCGGTGTAACGCGAAAGCTCTGCTTGCAGCTCTCGCAAAATCTCGCGAGCTGTTTCGTGCTTTTCGACGAGTGCCTGCGCTCCGGGATCTATCCGAGCCAAATCTTGGAGCGCCCGGCCAACAATTCCAAAAGCCGTCAGGACGGTCTCCTCCCCTTCGCTCAAGGCATTCCGTGCGGCCTGGGACAACTCCAGCAAGCGGGCTGCATTGGACGTCCGCAGATGTTCCGAACCGATTTCCGCCTCCTCGTCGGCTCTCAATTTCGCTTCTACAATTTCCCGAACCTGGAAGCGCACTAAATCAAGCTGACGCGCATACGTCGCTTCGTCCACCACCAGAGTTCCCTTCTCGGCGGTCACTCGGGAGCGTCGGCGCGTCCAATCAACAAACATCTCCCGTTTCGCTTCCAGTCCTCCAAAGGCGTCCAGGATTTCGAGCTGACGCGCGGGTTGCAGCAGGGACTGATGATCATGCGGACCGTGAAGATCCACGAGCCACGCGCCGAGGCTCGCCAGGGTGGTCAGGTTTGTCGGCGATCCATTGATGAACTGTCGGTTGACCCCGGTGGCAGTAAATGACCGCTTCAGGATCAGTTGGCCCGCATCGCTGGGCTCCAGACCGTTTTCCTCAAGAAACTCGCGCCACGGCATACGGAGTCTCCCGGCTTCAAAAACCGCCTCGACGGAGCAGCCTTCGGTCCCCGCACGGATCAGAGTGCGGTCCGCGCGCTGGCCGAGCAAGAGCTGGAGCGCACCCAGGATGACCGATTTTCCCGCCCCGGTTTCTCCGGTGATGACGGTGAGCCCCGGCGGCAGTTCCAGGGTCAGGTCCGGCACCAAAGCCAGATTTTTGATCCGCAGGGTCGTAAGCATCCGGCCCTATTCAGGAGTGTTTTCAGATCCGGCGCAATCCGAGGAATTCATCACAGATCGGGAAACCCCGTTGCCAATCGGAAAGTCACTCCGGCAGACTTTCGCCATGTCGTTCGAGTTCGTCTTTCTGGGAACCGGCACCTCTCAAGGGGTGCCGGTCATCGGAAAAGAATACCCCCCAGAGTACCTCGCCAACCCGCGCAATCACCGGATGCGCCCGTCCATATTTGTGCAGACCGCATTGACCCGGTTAGTGGTGGATACGCCTCCGGAATTCCGCATGCAGATGCTTCGGGAACGACTCGGCGTACTCGACGCCGTCCTTATTACTCATGCTCATGCCGATCACATCATGGGATTGGATGATTGCCGCCGGATCTGTGATCTGCGTGGCGGCCCATTGCCTATTCACGCGCGCGCCGAAACCATGGATCAATTGCGTCGCATCTTCCTCTACGCCTTTGATGGACGCCCAATTCCTCGCGGGTACTTCCATCCGGATCCGCGACCCATCACCGGTCCGTTCACGATCGGGGACCTGGACATCACACCCCTGGACCTCCCACACGGGCGCATGACCACCACGGGCTTTCTCTTTGAACAGGCTGGCCGGCCGCGCCTTGCATATCTGAGTGATTGCAATGATGTCCCCACCGCCGTGATTGATCGCATCCGCGGCGTCGAGGTGGTGGTCCTGGATGCCCTGCGCCCGGATCCCCATCCCACGCACATGTGCCTCGATGAAGCCCTCACGTCTGCGCGACGGATCGGTGCGGACAGGACGTATCTGACGCACCTGACCCACGACTATGATCATGACCGCGATCAGGCGGAGATGCCCGAAGGAGTCTGGTTTGCCTATGATGGACTCCGCGTGCGCTGTTTGAAGGAGACACGCGCAGAGCTGACAGGGAATTGACTATTCTTGCGTTTTCAACGATGCCTCCGGAATCCATTCCCACCCTCTCCAATCACAGCGCTCCGGAGCGAATGCGGCCCGTTTACTGGGCCACATGGAGGCTCACTCGCCTGCTGGTTGGAAATTATTTCCGATGGCGCGTTTTGCATGTGGAGCGAATCCCCCGGACCGGTCCCTTTATTCTGACCGCCAATCACACCAGTTTCGCCGATCCGCCCCTGGTCGGCTGTGCCGTTCCGCGGGCGATTCATTTCCTGGCCCGCCACACGCTCTTCGACATCCCCGTGGTCGGCACCTGGATGCGGGCACTCAACAGCGTCCCAGTGGATCGCGACGTCGGTGGTGCCGGACTTCGAGCGATTCTCGACCGCTTGCAGAAAGGCGGCGGAATTCTCCTATTTCCTGAAGGCACTCGCAGCCGCGATGGACTTATTCAAAGGGCGCAAGCGGGGGTCGGCCTCATCATCATCAAATCGACTGCGCCCGTGGTGCCTGTTCGTCTCTTCGGTGTCTTCGAGGCCTGGGGTCGGCAGCAAAAACTACCACGACCGTCGCCGGTAGTTCTGAAGTTTGGGCATCCGCTCGACTTCGCAGCGCTACGAGCGGAATCCCGCGTCTGCGCGAAGCCGCGTCTACGCGAAATCTACCAGGAGGCGTCGGAGGGCATCATGAAAGTGATCGGCGAGCTGGCTCCTTGTGTCGATGTCACTCGGTTTCCGCCCTGAATTCATAGCCCAAATGAGAACAGCCGATCGGACTCTGCTTGCCAACGACGATTATTCAGCAATTATTTAGCCCTCCATGAAATCCACTTCAATGTTTCCCGCCATAACCGGCCTGGGCCTGCTTGCGCTTATAGCAGCGGGTTGTGAAACCAGCCACCACCACGACCATCATTCGCAGGGTGCCAGCAGTTCCAGTGCCGGCTCCGCCGCAACCGCATCTGCATCCACAATTATGGATGGCGTCTTCACCCCGGAACCGCCGCCCACCCCACAGCAGAATACAGGTCCGGGTGTCGGCTACGACAAAACGCCCGTCATCCGTGGGCAAAAGTGGCGCGTCCATGACAAGGATCGCCCAGTGCCTCCCGTGGTTACTCCCGGCGCCCGATTCAGCCATGGAGCGCCGCCGCCGTCCGATGCCACAGTGCTGTTCGGCGGCCGGGATCTCTCCAAATGGGAACTAGCCGATGGAAAACCGGCTCCGTGGACCGTGATGAACGGATTCTTTCAGGTGGCACCCAAGACCAAGGACATCCAGACGCGACAGGAGTTCGGCGATTGCCAGCTTCACCTTGAATTTGCCACGCCCTCCGTGCCCGACGGCACCAGCCAGGGCCGCGGCAACAGCGGCGTATTCTTCCATTCCGACTTCGAAGTGCAGGTGCTCGATTCGTACAATAACCGAACCTATGCCGATGGCCAGGTCGGCGCCCTATACGGTCAATGGCCGCCTCTCGCGAATCCAGTGAAAGGGCCCGGTGAATGGAACAGCTACGATATCGTCTTTGAGGCTCCTCGCTTTGATGCGGCGGGCAAATTATCCCGGCCGGGATATCTCACGGTAATCCTCAATGGAGTTCTGATGCATAATCGGAAGGAGCTCAACGGTCCAACTCACCATCAGGCAACTGATCCCTATAAACCCTACAACAGCCGCGGCAAAATCAGCCTTCAGGATCACGGAAATATAACTCGTTTCCGAAACATCTGGGTGCGTGGGATCGGGGAGTATAACTGAACCGAAGGCTCGAACGTTGCCAGGGAGCTTTAGTGGCTAAAGGTTGAGGGGTGAGCGACACGGTTGCCAAACCCCCAACCGTCCTCAATTCTCAACCGTCAACACGACGTCGGGACTTCTTGCAGCACCTCCAGGCAATGCGGGATGGCTTTCACCACAAAGCCTAGACATTCGACCGCTCCGCTGGGCTTGCCCGGAAGGCATAAGACCAAGGTGCGATCGACGACCGCTGCCAAGCTCCGTGATAGAATGGCGTTGTGCGTGATTTTCATGCTCTCCGCCCGCATCACCTCGCCAAACCCGGGAAGTTCTCGAAGGGCGATTTCCCGAACTGCCTCGGGCGTGATGTCGCGTAACGCCACACCGGTTCCACCGGTCGTAAGGATAAGATGACATCCCCGGGCGGTTAGTTCGCGAATCGCCCGTTGGATGTCACGTTTCTCATCAGGCACCAACGATTCCCCGGCGACCGTCCAACCGTAACCCTGCGCCGCCCGCACCAGCGCAGGTCCACCTAGATCATCATAAAGTCCCCGCGACGCCCGGTCGGAAACCGTCACCACACCCACCTGAATCTTCATAAGAAGAGAAATTTAAGGATCGTTGGTTTCATGCCGGACGGAGAGGCCAACGGAGGGAGTTGAGAATACTATTTTTCGTGGATTCATTCATTGCATAAGAACCGGGACGACCTCGATGAAGTCGCCCCGGCGGTGAAAACCTATTGAACTATGGGCGATCGTTACGCGCGGGCCTTGTCGCCAGCAGGAACGATGTGAACAACCTTGTAGCCGCCAATCGTCTTGAAATAGAGCAGCAGCAATAGGTAGGCGATGGCCATGATCGCCGGAATCATCGCGTCGGTCGTCAGGGTTTTTCGATCCCCGGCGATGCTGGCGTCATGTACCTTGCGCTCCGCCGGCGTCAACTTGGAAACAGCGGTCGAAACATCTCCACCCGCTTTTCCTATTTCGTCGCGTGCCTTCCCCAACTTCTCGCCAATGGCGCCAAACTTTGCTCCATCCAGACCGTTGACCTGGTCAAAGAAAAGAAACTTGCTGGGCGTCGGTGACTTGTAGTCGGCATACACCGCCGGATCCGTGGACTTCAAGGCCTCGCCAGCAAAACGATCCTTGCAATAGCCGAGTCCGGGACCGCCGATCAGGCCTGCCGACAACATGCCAATGCCACCCATAATCGAAATTGCGACAGCGCCCGTTCGAGGAAACCGATCCGAAACCACCGCGAGCATGGTGGGCCAGAAGAATGTTTTTCCGACCGCGTAGATTCCCAGGGCACCCAAGGCCATGCCGAAGCTCGTGATGCCACTCGACAGATTCAGACCGACACAGGCGAGCACCGCACAGACGAGCAGCAATCCAACGGGGGAGAGGCCGAGTCGCTTTTCAATGAATTCCGCACAAAAACGGAGAGAGAACATGATAACCGACGTCCAGATGAAGAGCCAGCGACCCTGCTCGGAAGAGAAGAGGTTACCCGTGATGTTCTGGATCCAGTTATCCGTACCCAACTCCACCGCGCCCACCATGGCGTGGCAGATAAACAGTGCGAACAGCAGCAACGAGCCGATTGAGAATTGGGTCAAGACAGAGACTGCCACCAGGAGTACCCCCGCAATGCCATAGGACACCGCCGGTGAGAGACCGAGAGGTCCCGCGAAAAACAGGGAGAGCAGGTAACACACGACCAGCAGTCCCAGAACACCGACATCCTTAAACATGTCGGCCAGAGAGAAACCCTTCTCGGACGCCTCGGACCGTGGCATGCGCTGCCCCATAAACATTAGCCCGTAGAGAACGGTCGGAATGAGGTAGAGAGCCAACTGCCATTTCCATGCCAAGTGCATCTTGTCGTCGAGGATCCAGCCAGCCACCGTGCCCAGCACCATGCCAGCAGGCCATGAAGCGTGGAGAATGTTCAGATAGTGAGCCCGATTGCTCGGGAAAAGAGTGGCGACCAGAGGATTGGCCACAGCCTCCAGGGTCCCATTTGCGAGGGAAAAGATGAACATACCCCAGTATAACATTTCATAGGCATTGCCCTTGGTAGCGCCGAAGGTCACGAAAGCTGACAGCACGTGCAGGAGGAAGGCGGCGATCACCAGCTTCCCATATCCCACCTTGTCCGCAATGACGCCTCCAATGATGATGCCGAAGCAAAATCCGGTAAATCCCTGGCCGCTGATGGCGCCGAGTTGCGTGGCGGTGAAGCCGAACTCAGAACCCCAGTTGTCGAGGATGCCATTTCGTATCGCGAACCCGACCCCGGCGGCCAGAATGGCCATGAATCCGGCCCACAAGAGCCGGTTTGCGTTTGGTGCAATGCCTTTTTCCATAGGTTTCCTACTGTCGATTCATTGTTGAAATGTTGGTACGCGAACTGAATGCAGCCATGCTGCCTGCAAAACGGGAACCCCCCCATTAAAGCCCGCCGGAGTGGCTCGTGTCCAAATCAAACTCAGACCAAAACGGGGCCCCGCTCAAACGTTCCGGAAATTCGGGAGATAAATCTTCTCCCCCCCCCGAAGCGCCGATTCGTGCGCTAAAATGCCGACCATCGTCCAGTTCACCGACTGGTAAACATCGGGAAAACTCGACCTGCCCTCGATAATGCTCGTCACAAACTCATGCGCCAAATGAGGATGCGAACCTCCATGCCCGCTGCCTTGCAGGAAGGACAGGTGCTGATTCTCCTTCATATCGTACACCCCCTGCGTGGTGAATTGCCGGATCCCTTCGGGCAACAAGTGGGCGTAATCGGGAATCTTCACCTTCTCCACCTTTTCCCCACCCAGATGCACCACCGGATCGTCATGCTCCACCAACTGCCACTCGAAGGAGCTTGCGGAACCGTAGCAGTCAAAACTCTCCCGGTACTGCCGGGCCGCCTCAAATAAGTACCGCGTCACTTCCCCCGCCACATCCTGATTCCGGACCTGAAAATGCGCCGTCTCGAAGCTGTAAGGAGATCCGTACTTCGCAATCAACTTCTCCGCGATCCGGCCCGATCCGAGACACGACACAAATTCCGCTTCGCCATTCACGATTCCCAGGCACGGCGACACACAGTGCGTCGCATAGTGCATCGGAGGCAATCCCTCCCAATACCCCGGCCACCCGGTCATGTTCTGCAAATGACTTCCGCGGACAAACTGAATGCGACCCAGCCGGCCCTTATCTCGCAGTTCCCGGACATAAAGGTACTCACGGCTCCACACCACCGTCTCCATCATCATGTACTTCTTCCCGCTTTCCTTGGACGCCTTCACGATTTCCCGGGCTTCCTCGACCGTCGTGCAGGCCGGCACTGTGCAGGCAACATGCTTCCCCGCACGCAACGCGGCGATCGATTGCGAGGCGTGAAGATGAATCGGAGAATTGATGTGGACGGCGTCCACGTGTGGATCCCGCAAGACATCCTCGAAAGACTGGTACCGTTTCTCCACACCGAACGCCTTGCCGATGATATCCAGCTTGTCCCTCGAACGTTGGCAGATTGCGTACAGCGTGGCATTGGGATGCCGTTGATAGATGGGAATGAATTCAGTGCCAAATCCCAGGCCCACAATGGCGATGTTCAGTTTGTGGCTCATTAAAATAGTTGGTCCGGACAAACACGCACTTGATGATCGAGTGAGGCCGCACGGAGACGAAAGCCATTCATGCGTGGCCTGGGGAAAGCGTCAACGTGAAAACACCCACGTGTTGGCGGGAGTTCAAAAAATTGAAGGCAACCCGCAAACTCCTACCCCGCGCGGTGCACATCCTTCTTCCGCTCCTCGTAATCGATGATCTTCCGGCTGAATAGTTCCCGGCCTTCGAGGTGCCACTTTACCAACCGGGTGAACCACCAGCCCTCCTGCGTCCGCTCACGTTCGAACTGGAGCAGTCCGTTTTTCACCATCCCCACCAGGCCGAGAAACACGCGCACTTCCCCGGTCAACCGGATGTCCGCCCTGGTCACCACCGCCTCAGCCTCATCCACCCAGACGCGCCCCGCGGCCTTGTTAATGAATGGGTCTTTGAAATCTCTTTCCGGCAGGTTGCAACTGGCCGGGACGAAATCCAATACCAGCACGGGCCGGCCACCCAGTTGTTCGCGGCCCGTCACGGTAAACCTGAACCGCTTGAGTATGTCGGCTTGCTGAAGGAAATCCTTCTTGTCCACGGCATGTTCACGAGGCGCCACCGCCTTGCCCGCGCTCCGCTTGACTGGATGGGGTGTTGCCGGCTCAATGACAGTCACCGAAGAGACGACGGGAGCGTTGGTTCTGGATTTCTCGACGTGCTTCTGAAGGTCCCCCTTGTGGTTCTTCGTGTCGGTCTGTTTAACGCGGGTAAATGCGTAGTGCGAGCTGAATTGCCGGTCGTTGTCCGTCTCCCGTTCGGAGCGTTCGACCACTCGCTTAAGCACCTCGTCCGCGGTTGGCAAGGAGTCGCCCGTCGAGGCCGCCACGGCAGAGAGCGTCCTTTCGCAAACAAGTGCCACGATCACCGTGGCTCGGAACATTTTCATGATTATTATGACGCAATCAGTCAGTGGAATTATCAAACCTTTTTCGCCTCTTCAGCAGAATCTGTGGGTGGTTGCGGTACAGGTAGTTCTCCAAGACTTTGATATAGAGCTACTTCCAGTGCTCAATATGTCCGAAAGCCGTAGGCTCGTCGGGTGGTCACTCGAATCTTGTTGTTAAGTCCTTTCACAGCCCC
>SIBK01000083.1 GCA_009695205.1 Pedosphaera sp.
CGAGGTATTCGCCATAGGTGTGGAGGGCGAGAACAAAGGCCGGAATACCTTTGGGGAGATTGAGGGCGAGCTGGAGGGCCTCGGTAATGGTTTTCTGAGCGAGGGTCGCGATGCGCCTGAGAAGACCGCAGTGGCGCTGAAAGAGGGGACGAAGCAGCTTGGGTAAGGCCAAGACGAAGTGGCGGTGTGGGACGGGGAGGAGAACGTGATCGACGAGGTGTGCGGCGGTGGCTTGGACCTTGCGTTGATGGCAGGGATGGACAAAGCAAACGGCATTTGCAGGAGAAGGCGAGCAAGTACTCGTGCGCGCAGTGAACGCCAGGCACCGGCAGGGAACGATTAAGTTAGATTAATCGACGATCGATATCATAGGGACGGTCCCGGTTAAGGTAAACGGGAATCGAACGTCTGTTCCATTGCACGGAGCGCTTGACGATTGAGCAAGCGGCTCCTATTCCCAATGGGTTCCCGGAAACTCTGAACCGGGCCCAGACTATGCCGACTTACGACTATTCCTGTTTAAAATGCGGACATTCCTTCGAAGTGGTGCAATCGATGAAGGACCCGCCGCTGAAGAAATGCCCGAGGGGATCCTGCAAATTGAAGGCCTGGGGCAAGGGCCCTGTGAAGCGGGGAGTGGGCGGCGGTGCGGGCTTGATCTTCAAAGGCAGTGGATTCTACATCACGGACTACAGGAGCGAGGGCTACAAGGCGGCCGCCAAGCAGGATTCCAACGCAAGCTCGGCTGGAGCGGGCGATAGCAAGGCGGCGGTAAAAACCGAGTCCAAATCGGAAACCAAACCGCAAGCCAGTCCGGAATCCAAGCCACAGGCGAGTTCGGAATCCAAGCTAGCCGCCAAAGGCGAGACAAAACCTGCAAAGAAGGACTGATCGCGCCCAGCGCGGTCTAACGTCGGAATGAATTGCCAGATTGCCGCAGGGTTCTGCCGGGTTCGAGTTCTGGCGTGGGTTGGGGTGATTTCCTTGCTCGCGCCATTGGAGGTGGAGGGCCAGCTTCCGGCGGCCCTCACAAATACCCTGGCGATCACGAGTTCCTCGGGGCAATTCGTTGTCCACGGCGGGCGCGATCTGCCACAGAGTTCGTCGCAGATTACCCCAGGCTGGACTCGGTTAACTTCCCAGGGCGATGAGGAACTCACCGAGCTGGAACCTCGCTCGCTGTCGGTGACGAGTGAACGAATCAAAACTGCGGTCCTCACCCGGTTGGGGCTGAAGGATGCCTGGCGCGGCCGAATCCACTTGTTTGTAACTTCAAAGCCTTGGAATGAACAACCGCTGCGAATCCTACCCGGGCAGTATCGGGACGGATGGCAATACCGACTCTACGTCCCCCGGAAATTCTCATGGAAGGGACTGGTTCGCGGGATCAGCGAAGCGCTGATTCTCGAAATTGTGAACCGGAACAATGAAGGCTCCTTTGGCCAGGCCCCCTTGTGGTTCAACGAGGGCATCAGTGGACTCATTCTGAACGAATACGGCCGATCTTTAATTATCGAGTCCTACACCTACCGGATCCGAAGCGAACGAAAACCCGACCCACTGGCATTCGCACGCGAGCAACTTCGCGATCGAGAAACCCCGTGCTTTGCCGACCTGGGTCTCCCCGATGCCGCGCAGCTACGAGATCCAGCCGAGTGGCGCCGCTTTCAGGCCGGAGCTCAGCTGCTGGTCCATGAACTTCAGAGCCACCCGGAAACGAGGGGAATCCTGACCACGATGCTCCCGCTGCTCCCCAAACACTTGAATTTCCATACCGCCTTCCTTGAGGCGGGCCGGGAAAGATTCCTGTCACTGCTGGAAGTGGAAAAGTGGTGGGCCTTGGCCATCGCGAATTTCCACATGCAGGATCCATCCACACTGTGGTCGCGCGAAAAAATTCTCTCGAGCCTCGCCTCTGTTCTCGCCGAACCCACCATGACCTCCAATGGAACAAATCGAGTGGTTCGCGGCAACATCTCCCTCACCGAATTGATCCGCACCTGGGAGTTCCGTTTGCAAGAGGAAGTGCTGCGCCGAAAAGCTCTGCAACTGCGCATCCTTGCCAGCCACGCGCCCAAGCCTCTTTTCAGCCTGATCATGGACTACTCGCGCACGCTGGAGCAGTACCTCGCTGACCGTTCTGGCGCAGGCAAGGATTTGACCCGCCGGGGTGCCATCGAAACTCGAACCCTATTTCTTGCCCAACAAACGATTCAAAAACTGAACGCGCTGGATCAAAGGCGACGCGCCCTGTAGCGGGGACCCATACCTCATCCCCTGAATCGAGCCCGCGACGATCGGAGAACAACTGGAAGGGGAAGCTTTCCAAGATAGGTTCGACGTTCCATATTGAATTCATGACAAAACCGCTGGTGCGAATTTCACTGCCAATTTGGCTGTTGCTCACCGCGGCGTTTGGAGGGCCTGTTGCCTCCCCTGCCCCGGGCCTTCCCGCAACCATTCCAGCCGCCGCCTCCATTCGCGCCACTCCACCCGGTGTGGCCGCCGCGGAAGCGGTATCGCAGATTACCGGAATCGCCATCTCCCCTCTTCTCGGCGTCGGAGCCGTTGGTGCCTGGCGGTATTTTCACGTCGCTCCGGCGGCCCGAAGCAGCTTGCCGTGGTTTGCCAGGCCGTGGTTCTGGATGCCGGCTCTCGCGCTGGTGGCACTGTGCTTTGCCAAGGACCTGTTCGGGCCGGTGATTCCAAAAGTTCTCAAGAAGCCGATCGATGTCGTTGAATTGTTCGAGAACAAACTCAGCGGACTTCTCGCCACCGGAGCCATCATTCCGTTGTTGGCCGCCGTGGTGCAGACGTTGGATGCCCAGGGCACGGCGCCCGCAGCCCTCGGTCTGGCCGCCATTTCTCCAAGTGCGGCTGGCGGAGGACTCCTTGCTGTGTTCGGCGTCATCGCCTACGGGGTCGTCTGGCTTGTCGCCCATGCCACCCAAGTGCTGATTTTGCTGAGTCCGTTCAACACCCTCGATCTGGCACTGAAGGGGTTTCGAACGGCCATACTCGGTTCCGTCGTGGCGTCCTCGTTTGTTAACCCATTCATCGGAGCCGTGTGGGCCGGCCTTATCATTCTGACGGCCGCCTTTTTCTCGGGTTGGGCGCTTCGATTGCTCGTTTTCGGGCACGTGTTTGCATGGGACTCAGTTTCGCTGCGCCATACCCGGTTCGCACCCGTTGGGAAGGCCCACCCTGCCTTCCTTGCCCGCAAGTGCTCCGGACTGGCGCGTCGCACCTTTGGGAGGATCTTCCGAGATGACGCAGGCGGCCTTATGTTCGTGTATCGGCCGTGGCTGGTGTTGCCCGAAAGATCGGTGCCGCTTCCGGTGGGTCGCTATGTAGTCGGGCAAGGCTTGCTGTACCCATCCCTGCGCTTCGCTGGAATGCTGGACAAGGGGGATTGGGCATGGTTTCCGCCCCGCTTCCGCGGACACGAAGCCGAACTGTCCCGGGCACTCCGGCTCGAAGCAGTCCGGCCTGTTGGATTGCGGGCGGCGTGGGGCTGGCTAAAGGACACACTTCGCAGCAGCGTGGCGCCCGCCGGTTGATTCCGGCAATGCTTTGATTCACTTCTCAGTTGGCATTCGCCGCTAGTCGGGTGTCAATGTGTTCGCATTCTCATGGCTCTCCTCACGTTCCACGGTATTTCGAAACGGTTTCCAGGGGTACAGGCTCTCAATGACGTCACTTTCGAAATTGGCGTTGGACGTTGCCACGCCTTGATGGGAGAAAATGGCGCGGGCAAAAGCACGTTGGGCAAGATCCTGGCGGGGGTCTACTCCGCCGATGCCGGAGAGTTGCGTCTGAACGGGGAATTGATCGCCCCGTCCAGCCCATTGGCCGCTCGGAAGCTAGGCATCGCCATGGTGCATCAGGAACTCGCCTTCTGCCCAAACCTGTCCATCGCGGAAAATCTTTGCCTCGGCGATATTCCGCAACGCTTCGGTTGGATCGACCGCCGCCGCCTCCGTAACACAGCCACAGGAATGCTGCGTGAAATTGGCGCTGACTTCGACCCGGACCTTCCTATTTCACGGCTCACCACCGGACAGGAACAGCTTGTACAAATCGCAGCCGCCGTCGGCACGGGCGCCCGCATTATTGTGATGGATGAGCCAACCAGCTCGTTGTCCGTTGCCGAAAGCGAGCATTTGTTCCAGTTGATCAGCCATCTTCGCGCGCGCGGCATCACCCTCATCTATGTCTCGCACCGGATAGAGGAGATTTTCCGGCTATGCGACACGCTAACGGTCCTGCGGGACGGGCGGCACGTCGCCACGGAAGCCATCGCCGCCACAAACCAAGAGCGCGTGATCCACCAGATGATCGGTCGCGATGTGGAGCGTCATGAACCCGCCCACCTCAACCGCCCGATTGGCGCGGAGGTCCTGCGCGTCGAGAATCTGTCGTCGCCCGGCAAGTTCTCAAACATCTCGTTTCGTCTTCACGCTGGCGAGGTTCTCGGATTCGCCGGTCTCCTTGGCGCCGGCCGCAGTGAAGTCGCGCAGGCCCTGTTCGGAATCGACCCCGCCGCCACGGGTCAAGTCTTCCTTCACGGAAGAGAAATGCCCCTCGGAAATGTGAAGGCGGCACTGGGTGGTGGAATGGGTCTCCTACCCGAGGACCGGAAACGCCTCGGGCTCGTCCTCAGTCTCAATTGTCGTGAGAACACTTCACTGGCATCGTTGAAGAAACTCGCCACGCTCGGATTCATCCGACGGTCCGAGGAGGAAGCGCTGGCACGACGATACGCCGATCGGTTGCGCGTGAAGACGAGTTCCCTGGAAGCCACGGTCGCGGGCTTGAGCGGAGGCAATCAGCAAAAGATCGCCCTGGCCAAATGGCTCGCCCGGGAGTGTGACGTCTTGATTGTGGACGAGCCCACCCGCGGGATCGACGTGGGAGCCAAGGCCGAGATCCATAAATTGCTCGATGAATTGGCGTCGCAAGGGCTTGCCCTGTTGGTCATCTCCAGCGAACTGCCGGAGGTCATGAACGTCAGTCGTCGTATTATGGTGCTACGCCAGGGGCGAATCGTCGGTGAATTGGCTCGCGCCCAATTTTCGCAAGCGGCCTTGATGCGGCTCATGGCAGGGGTCGAACCACAACCGGATCCAGTTGCGACGCCAGAATTGCGGTGAAATCGCGCGCGGCCGCAGGCGTCAGGTGGCTGGAACTGGCGAACTGATCGTCTTGCAGGACGGCTGGAAGATTGGTCAACACGTGATCCGCGCCCAGCAACCCCGCGAGTTCCCGCGCCAAATCTCGAGCGGTGTCGGTATAGGACGAGGTGGCCACCGAAACCGGGAGCGGTGTCAGGCCGACCGCCAGCCGCGCTCGCCCGCCGAGACTCGCTCGAAATGCGCCGGCCTCCTCGCGCACCACACGCCCGATCCGGAACTCCGCACGCCCTATCGCACTCGCAGGATCAAATCGATGTGGGTCCCCCAGGCTTCCGCCGTTCTCATGGATCACTCGGAGTAACTCCCCCACATGCCCATGCGCCGGACCAAACCCACCCTTCAGCACCGCCGGAAAAAGCCGATTGAGAAAGGCGTCGTTCAAGCTGGAGATCCCGAGGAGCATCGCCGGATCCCATGAGGCTTCCACCAATTCCGCAGCGGGTCGACCCTCCAGGACCTCCTGAAGAAACCGATCGTGCGCGGTGGACACGGATGCTCGCCGGAGTGCTTCCGGATGGCATAGCAATACCACCCATTGGATAGGATTCCGCTCACGAGCCCGTGACACGAGCCGGGCGTGAGATTGAAGTCCCAAATGGCTGAACGTCCCCAGATTTATACACCTTCGATTCAACCGCTCCGCAAGTTCTACGGCACGCACATCCATCAAGCAGGAAGAATCCCCAACGAGAACGATTTCCACGTCCTGAAACCGTCCGGCGAGGTCCGCCTTCGCCCATAAAACCGCCGTGTCCATGTCACGGACCGGAAATCCCCGACCGAGTCCACCCATCGATCGAAGCCCTGCAACTAGCAGCGATACCAGCCCTAGTCCGACCAGGCACAGTCCCATCGTCCGAACCAGGGCGGTCCTGGGGAACCGGTATTGATGGCTTAGCATCGGTCGAATGGGTTGGGATTTCAGAACTGAAAATAAATGAAGGGCGCAGGAGTTCGACTCCAGCCAAGCAGAATTCCAGTCAGCAGCAGAGCTTGCACTGCGGCCCGCGCCCACAACGGAACGGCGGTTCGGTCGAGGTGGCGCCAAATCCACTGCGAAAATCCGAGCGGCGCCAAATACACCACAACCTGCCAGGCGTAACCCGGCAGCCACCGCGGGTTGTTCCAGTTCGTGAGGGAGAACGTCATGGACAAAACCTGCTCCATAGAAACCGCCCGAAACAATAACCATCCGTATCCAACAAATAGTGTTGTCACCGCCCACGTCAGCCCGACGGATGGCCATGTCGGAATCGATCTGCGCTTTGGCCGCCGGGAAATCCAGAGACGGTATCCGATCAATCCAAGCCCATGCCAAGCGCCCCACAGCACGAAGTGCCAGGATGCTCCGTGCCAAAGCCCGGCGAGTGTCATGGTGATGCCCAGGTTCCAAGCAGTTCGCACCGCTCCGCGCCGATCGCCGCCCAACGGAATGTATAGATAATCTCGAAACCAACTCGACAGGCTGACGTGCCAGTGTTGCCAATATTCCCGGACATTGGTCGCGAGCCACGGTTCGCGGAAATTCACACAAAGTTCAAAGCCAAGCCAGCGCGCCAAACCTCTGGCAATATCCGAATATCCAGAGAAATCCCCATAGATTTGACCTGCGAAGGCAGCCGTCCCGAGCAACACCACGCCTGCGCTACGGCCCGGAAACGGCTCGGAAAATGCCAGATCAGCCAGCGGCGCAAGGTTGTCTGCCAACGCAACCTTCTTGAACATGCCCCATAAAATGAGCCACCAGCCCGATTCGATCGCCGCCGGGTCAATCACCCGGGCCTCATGGAATTGAGGTAACAACCGGCTCGCCCGTTCGATAGGCCCGGCAACCAGCTGGGGAAAAAATAGGATAAACGCCAGGAATCCAATGGGGTCGCGCGTTGCGGGAATCTGGCGCCGATAGACATCGACCGTATAGCTAAGCGCCTGAAAGGTGTAGAATGAAATTCCCAAAGGCAGGACAACGCTCCAACTCCAAGAAGGACTTCCTATGCCAAAAAGACCGAGTACATAGCGAAACGAGTCGGAGAAGAATCCAAAATACTTGAATAGACCCAGCACTCCCAGGTTTGCGGCCAGGCTCAGGCATAGCCAGCGTCGACGTCGAAAGGGTTCGTCGCAGGACGACAATCGAAGGCCAACCCAAAAATCCACACTTGCAGTGAAGAGAAGCAATCCGAGGAATCGCCAGTCCCACCATCCGTAGAAAAGGCTGCTGGCGGCAACCAAGAGCTGGTTCCGCGCAGACCGATTGTTTCGGACCAGCCAATACAGCAGCAGGAATGCCGCGAAGAAGGCCAGAAAAGTGTTAGAATTGAAAAGCATTCCGCTGAAACGGTAGGATCTTATGCCCCCCTTCTTCCCGCAACCGGTAAGTATTTCCGTCGGCGCTCCGCGCCCTGGAGCCTCAAGGCTCTCGCCCTCGTGGAATCTCAATGACGCCTGACTCGGCCTCTGCGGCCATCCTCCCAACATCCGATGCGAACAGTCGCAACCAGCCGTTGACCTGCGGCCGGCTGCCAGTAGCTTGCAGTGGGCTCTGCCGGATCGCCCACATCCGTCGAAAACCACCCTGCACATGCGACGCCATTTCGTAGTCCATCGATGCTCGTTTCCGGTTTCTTCCACCGGCGGCGACCGCACGAAGGCGTTCACCCTGATAGAATTGCTGGTCGTGATTGCCGTGATTGGCATCCTTGCGGGCCTTTTACTGCCAGCGCTCTCCAAGGCACGCGACCAGGCCCGTTCGGTTCAATGTCTGAATAATGTCCGGCAACTCGCCCTCGCGTCCCTCGCGTACGCCCACGACACGGGGAACATTCTTTCTCTCGATTCCCCACTACAAAAAGGGGTAACCTGGGGGGCATTGCTCGCGACCAATGCCGGTCTCCGTCCGTTTGATTTATTTGTGTGTCCCTCGTACCGGCCATTTCGTTTCACCAACTGGGTACGAATTTATGGAGTCCGGCTGGACCCGCCCGTGAACTACACTCGGGGGCCTCTTCGCGAGGGTCTCAAAGTGGATGCCGTGGAAGATCCTGCGAACTACCTACACGTCGCCGACACCACCAGCCGCGGTCGCCTGGGACTCGGAAGTGAACAGTTCTATTTTTTCCGCGCATCCTCAGAAAAGGAAATTCATGCCCGACACGGCCGCTCTGCCAACGGGTTTTTTCTGGACGGACACGTCGAGGCCTGCGGCCGGACCCGTCTCGAGGGACTGGGCATAACAGGGCTGTTCGACCGTGACGAAGTACCCGGCTATTTCCCGTAGCCTCCTGAAACGGAAAGCCGACTTCACTCCGGTGGAGGCGAAACAAGCCGCACCCGGAAAAAGGCGGAGCCGCCGCAACAGGAGTCGACCCGCGATTCCAACGCCGCGACGGGTTGGCTCGCTTGTTTATACGGCCCTTCGAGTCGGGCCGCGCGCTCCACAACATAGTAGTGGACCGGACTCACCCTTTCACCCAGATCATCCCGCACCAGAGCCATCGGCCCATCCCAACGCAAGGTAATCCCGTTGGAATCGGGTACCACCTGGCGGATTCTGGGATGGGGATGAAATCCGATCACGCCCCGAGCCGGCAAAAAGAGTTGTCCATCCGGAGTCCAGTTTCCGTCCAGCCACTCACTGAATTGCAGATCGCCACTTGCCCAGCTGGTTCGGCACCGCACGAACTGATGTCCGTCGTCCGTGACGAGATACCCGTAGATCAACATTGCGTGAATCTGTGGATTCACGCCCCCTATACCATCAATTGTGCGTGATAATTGCGATTGATCCTGCATGAAAACCAGCACCGGATACCCGCCATCAATTTCCGCCCGGAGATCAGCAAACGAAAACCCCAGTCCGATTTGTGCCGAAGGATTGAAATCGGTGAGTTGCGAAAATGTGTCCGCCGCGTAGCCCCGGTAACCCGAAAACTCGCGCAGACCCGATTGAATGTCAGGAACGGGGCCCGAGGGAAGTGGGGGCGGCGTAAAATTCATTCGTCGTATGCCCGTGTTTTCAAAATAATTAAAGGAATAGCCATCCAGATTTCCGAAGCATTCGTCGTTAAGATTGGTCCACTTCCGCTGATTCATACCCATGAAATCACCGATACAGTCCGGCGAATGCTCCTTACGACCCGCCGTGACATACGGATCCTCGGCCGTACTTAGATAGTTCAGGTAGTAGTCGTCTGCATGGCCCGGGCGGTCCAGGGGAAGCCCATCACGACCCGCCTTCGACACCCAAAGGGAAACAATCGGCGGATTCTCCCCGAAGGTATCGAGCGGGGCCACTCCGTCACCCGCGGAGCCCGTGTAATAATCCGGCAAGCCATGCCGGTCCCAAAATCCGATCAAATTACCCGTGGCGGTGCCGAAGCATCCGTAAAACCACCCGTAGTCCGGAACTCCCGGAATGAACACGTTTTCAGAGGCAATCGACTGCGCGGCCAATGGAATGAGAACTGCGGACGCCAGAGATACGCCCCATCGCCGGGCCTGCAGCCGAAACCAATAAACACACCGAATCATCCTCTCAACATTCCCCAGCAAGCCCGCGCCGTCTAGTTTCAATGGTACCGCAGCGAAATATTATTCCAACCTGAGTTGCACCATCGTCCACTCAGACACCTTCTCAAGCATTCATGAAATTCGCAAAGCATCATGAAATTGGGCTGCCTTCCCGCTCTCGGTCTGGTTGAATGATCGCATGAAGAAACCGCTGGTGGGGATTATCATGGGCAGTCATTCTGATTGGGAAACGCTCCAGGCAGCCGCGGAACAACTCCGGGCCCTGGGTGTCCCCTTCGAAACCAGCGTGGTGAGCGCGCATCGCACTCCTGATCTCTTGTTTGAGTACGCCGCCAGCGCTGTCGGCCGGGGTCTGGAGGTCATCATCGCGGGTGCCGGAGGCGCCGCTCACCTGCCGGGGATGTGCGCGAGCAAAACGTCGCTCCCTGTTCTGGGAGTGCCCGTTCAGTCGAAGGCCCTCAATGGCCTCGATTCTCTCTTAAGCATGGTCCAGATGCCCGGTGGTGTTCCTGTCGGAACGATGGCCATCGGCAAGGCAGGCGCTGTTAACGCCGCGCTCCTGGCCACTGCAATTCTTGGGAACAAGTACCCGGAATGTCGGACGGCCTACGAGTTATTCCGAGAGCAGCAAACCGCCGCCGTCCTCGCGAACCGTCAGCCTGGAAAGGCGTAGAGGAACGGCCGAATCAAACCAAAGCTGGACTGCGAGCGAACCCACCGCGGGAATGATACCTTCGGAGGACTCCGCAATGCCGATTGAAGCATTTGCAGCCGCATTGCGAAAATCGAGTACCAACGAGTTCTGATTATGATCCTCAGAAATCGCAATTGACTCTTGCCGTACCGTTCCTCGTTCAGTCAAACTCCCCACCCTAGATTAATTAACACTATGTTACTGAAGCACTCGTCCTTGAAATTCCGCAGGCGCTCGCCTGATGTTCACGGTTTCACACTGATTGAAATTCTGCTCGTGATCGTGATTATCCTACTGCTCGCGGGTGCCCTGGTGGTCTTCGTTCTGCCCCAGCAGAAGGGGGCTGAGAAGAACACCACCCGGTTGTTTCTTTCTCAATTGGCAAATGCCATCGACACCTACCGCTTGAACATGGGGCACTATCCTACGGAACAGGAAGGCGGCCTCGACGCCCTGCTGAAGAAGCCCAGTTTCGAAAACGAGCGCATGGGCGAAAAATGGCAGGGTCCGTATGTCAAGCCCGGGACACGGTTGGAAGATGCGTGGGGTCATCGTATCCATTACGAAATTTCGGAAAAAGGGGCCGACGGAGACAAGGCGGGCGCCCTCCCTTACAAACTATCCTCACTCGGCCCCGATGGACAGCAGGACACCGACGACGATATCAAGCTCGCCACCGAAATGTCCGAGGGTGAAAACCGCGAGATCCGCTAGACAGGTGGCCCACGCGGTCATCGCCCCGCGCTGTCATGCATGTCCGCTCCGACCGGTACCGCAGTCCCCGGACCGTTCAAGCTCTGGCGGGGCAGACCTCTCGTGCCGGGTTTACTCTGATTGAATTGTTGCTGGCCGTTGTCCTCATGCTCTTGTTGCTGGGGGCCGCGGTTTTCAATTTCTCGAGTCTCCAGCGAAATGTCGGCCTCGACGAAGGCTGTGTGCAGATCGAGGCGCTGCTTCGATTTGCCCGAGCTCACGCCATCGGAACCGGGCGCACCGTTCAACTCCTCTTTCCGGAGATCGGAGAAGAAACCACCCCGGGCACCCACTCACTGATCCAGCTGCTGACCGAGGCGGATCCTGTCGCTAATCCCGGCCTTTATTCGATAGTCCAAGAGGCGGTAACTTATACACGGGAGATTGAGAGCCGTGTGAAAATCGTAGCAGTGCGGGACATTTCCTCAGACGATCAAGCTCCGGTTGCTGCAGCGGTCAAGCCGACGTCTTTCCATGATTCCTCAGTCCCAGAACCGGCCGTGCTCGGAAAAGTGGAATCGGGTGGCACGGAGTCGTCCGACGGCAATACGATCCCAGAACGATTGGATCGATCGGTGTTCTTTTTTGCGGATGGCACAAGTGATGCCGTGGAAATCGTGGTGGCATCGAGAGAACACGAAGACCCACGAAAACGGATCATCGAACTCGTCGGTGTCACGGGGACACCTCGACGGCGGGGAGAGGTTTTGAGTGAGGAAATTCCTCACGGAAGCACAGAAACAGCGAACCCTGCCCGAGCACCCGACAAGGAGCGGCGACCATGAGAACGGTCCCGGAAGCAATGAGTGCAATGAAGCGATGCGCGGAGGACACCGCCCACTCGAGAAGAAAAGTGCGCCGTGACAGCGAAAGCGCGGTGGCTCTTCTGGAGGTTATCCTCGCGCTCGTTCTTTTTGTGGCCGCAGCGGCGGTGGTGACCTCTGGATTGAATTCGGCCCTGCACAGCCTCGACCGTCAGCGGGCTCATCTTGACATGGTGAATCTCGCGTCCTCCATTCTGGCCGAAATCCAGCTGGGGATCCGATCTCTTGAAGTCGGCTCCGCGCAAGAATTGCCGCCCCCATGGGAGCAATTCACCGTCGAATTGGCGATCACCGCCACCCGTACCGAGCTCGCCGAGGCAGGCGGCCTTACCCACGTGGAAGCCATCATTCGTCACTCGGAGTCGACCGTGGTCCATCGTCTCTCACAAGGCATCCGCCTGCCGACGCCAAGACCGTTGCAAACGCCCGAGGAGATAGAGCCGTGAAGCTTCTGCGTCAGCCACCGTTGAAGAATCCCCGTCCGGGCACCGTCGTCCCCGCTCGAATCGGCAACCGCCGACATTCCTTCACGCTGATTGAAGTGATCCTCGCGATTTCAATCGCCACCGGCATCCTGGTGACCGCACTCGGCTTCTATCGTCAGGCGTCGGAACTCCGGAACCAACTGCTTTCCGCAGCAGCCCAACTCTCGGCTGTTCGTCAGATTCTCGACCAACTCGCGGCGGATCTCCGGACCGCCATGCCGCAATCCAAGCTGCCGTTTCGCGGCACGTCCGACTCCCTCGAATTTGCCAGGGCGGTTCCCACCCTGCCGATCGGCCCTCACCGGAAATCCTCCACCTCCGCGCTGACCGATCTCCATCGCATTGCCTACCATACCGCCGTCCAAAACACGGGGACGAATTTCACTATTACCGGGATCACCCGCGATGAATCCCTGCTGCTCCCCGAGCTCGTGTCCACACGGGATTCAACCAGCGCCCCCTCAAGTCCAGATCCATTGGGAAAAGAGCCGGCTGCGGAGAACACCTCCACCAACCGGGCCACGGAACTCGTGACCGATGCCATCCGTTTCTTGCAGTTTATGTACTGGGACGGCAATGCATGGCTCGATTCCTGGACCGGATTCAATCCGCCCCGTGGTCTCGAAATTACGGTGGGTTTGGATCCCCTTCCGGCAGATGTAGCCCCAACAAATTATCCATTCGAAAAATTCCGACGCGTCATTTTTCTGCCAACGGGTTCGGTGACAGAGGTCACCGCGATCGAATCAACCCGTGGCAAGGACGGTGGCCAATGAAAGTTCCGAACGGCCGGGGTCTTCGGCGACGTCCCCAAGGATTCGTGCTCGTGGCAGTCCTTGTGTTCATCCTTCTCCTCTCGATGATCGCCACGAGCCTGCTGTTTCAATTCAAGGCGGAGGATACGGCGGCGGCGGCATCCGGAGGTACGGAGCAAGCTTGGGCAACGGCTCTTAGCGGCATTGACGAAGCAATCCGGGTGGTCTCAACGGCCCGCCCGGGAACCCTCGAGTGGCAGGACAACTCAAGGGCATTTCGGGATCATCTGGTTTACGAGGACGGATCGGATCGTTGGTATTTCTCGGTTTTCTCCAAAACAGATGACAGTGCACTGGCGGAAATCCGCTTTGGGCTGAGTGATGAGGCATCGCGGCTAAACGTCAATACAACGGCGCCATTGGAACTGGCTCGACTGCCCCAAATGACCATCGCCCTAGCCCAGGCGCTCGAAGATTTTATCGATTCAGACGACATCGCGCTGCCCGATGGGGCCGAGGGAGAGTTCTACGCCACATCGCCGCACCCGTACGCGGCCGCGAATCGACCGTTGGAGAGCATTGATGAATTACTGTTGATCCGCGGCTTTACGCCTGGGCTGCTTTACGGTGAGGATTGGAATCGGAATCTTCTCTTGGACTCAATCGAAAATGATGGGAATCAAAATATGCCTCCCGACAATCAGGATTCCCGGCTCCAATTGGGTCTGCGTGAAAACCTGACCGTGACATCCTATGATCCCAACACCGACACTACCGGCCAACCTCGCGTGAATTTGAACACATCCCGGCTTGACCCTTCGATACTGGCGAATCTTCCCGCCGGTCTGAGCAATTATATCGCGGTGATGCGCGCTGCGTCGAAGAAGCTGGAACACCCGTCCGAGCTGCTCGAAGCGACAATCACGACCGGGGACGGCACGGGTACGGGAGTCAGCATTGCGTCGGGTGTGGGTAAAGCCGAATTGGCCTTGGTGCTCGACCGGTTCACGGGTAATCGGCATGATTTATTACGCGGATTGGTCAATATTAACACCGCTTCAGCTTCCGTTCTCGCCTGCCTGCCCGGATTAGACATCGCGACTGCCGAGTCCATTGTGTCGACCCGGCGGGCGCTCGCTCCCGAAAAGCGAGCGAGTGTTGCGTGGCTGTATGAAGAAGGCGTCCTGGACTCCGCAAAATTCAAACAAGTGGCTCCACGGTTGACCGCGCGGAGTTTACAATTCCAGTTTCAGGTGCTGGGCTACGGGATGCCGTCCGGACGGTTTCGGCGTCTGGAAGTTATTATTGATACCGCAGCAGCGACGCCACGTGTTCGCTACCTCCGGGATCTCACCCGCTTAGGATTGCCCTTCAAGTTGGATATGGAACGGTTCGAAGGTCCGCGCCCTGGCGCGAAGCACCGCCGCCAAAAAGCCCAACCATCGATTGAAAATCAGGCCGCAACCCGCCCAAGGAAACCCACCCATGGCTAACGCCAGCGCGTCGAGCGACGATCGCCGAACAGGAGCAGGAACGGGTTCACCGCGAACCACCGGCCGCGCCCGCCGCGTCCGGTCGGTCGGACAGGTGACTGCCATTGAGGTGGATGGTACCGTGCTGCGCATCGCACAGGTTAGCGCCCGGAGCCCCCGCCCCGCCGTCACCCGCGTGGTGTCTGCAGATCTGCCATTTGCCCCAGGCGCAGACCGCACCGATGCAGCCATTCTCGGTCGCTCCATCGCCCAGGTGCTCAGCAAGCTACAAGTGACTCCGGGGGCGATCGTCATGGGCATTCCACGCACCCAGGTTGTCCTGCGAACCCTGGCGCTTCCACTCAGTCAGGATATGCGAGAATTGGCTGCGGTGGTGCATTTTCAGGTCGGGAAGGATCTGCCCTTCCGACCCGATGAAGCCGTCATTGATTTTAAAGTGGGGCGGCACTTGGAGTCCCTGGCAAAGAAGCCGGAAGGCGGGGCGACTTCGGAGCAACCCGGCGACGCCTCCATGCAACCGCCGCGGCACGATCTGCAAGAATTGCTCGTCGCCGCCGTAAAACGGGAGGTGGTGGAGTTCTATGAGCGAGTCGCCGTCGCTGCTGGGCTTCAATTGAGCGGACTCGGCCTCCTGCCGTACGCCAATGCCCGGTGCGTGATGGCATGCGTCGGAGCCGGTTCCGGTGAAGACGAAGCTTTTGCTCTGGTTTCCGTGCGACCCGATGAGGTGCACATTGATGTGATTGAGGGAGACTTCCTGCAATTCAGTCGGGGAACCCGCCTGCGGCAAGATCTTGACTTCAGCCAGGGAGACTCCACCGAGAAAATAGAGGACCCCGCTGCTCCCGGCGAATGGTTTGTCAATGCCGCGACGATTGAAACCGTCCGAAGCCTTCGCAGCTATTCCGGGCTCATGCCCGGGAAATCAAATGTTCGAATTCTTGTGGTCGGATCAACCGGCCAGGAACCAGCCGTGGTGCAAGCGCTTGCCCAGCGGCTCAGCCTTCCCGTCACACTGCTTGATCCCGGCGTTGCCCTCGACCTGCCACCCGAATCCCGCCCGGGATCCCCGGGAGCTATTGCCGCCATCGGTCTTGGTCTCGGAGCCGTCGATCCGAATGGTCTGCCCTTCGATTTTCTCAACCCTATCCGGCCAGCGGTTCCAAGAAATCTCCGCCGCATTCGCATCCTATCCGGACTTGTAGCCGCCGTGGTGATCACCCTCGGATTGATCGCCCTGCGGTCTCACCTGATATCGCAACGAGAACAGCGCAACAACCAGCTGGCCGCGGAATTGGCCACAGCGGAAAAACTGCGACCCACTTATCGCCGGCTGATTCAGCAATCCAAGACGGTCAACGACTGGGCGCAAGGCAGCCGAAATTGGCTCGGATTCTATGCCCACCTTTCCGCTGTGCTGCCGCCCAGTGAGGATGTCTATCTCTCCTCTCTGTCACTCATCGGCAACGGTACCATCCGCCTCACGGTCCAGGCCCGCAGCGGCGAAATCCTCGCGCGTCTCGACAAACAACTGCGGGCCGCCGGATACGAAATCAAACCCATTGCTGTCACGCCGGGCGCAAACCGTCTTGGTTACGAATTCCGCTCCACGGTTGAACTCACGGTTCCCGAGAAACTGAAGCCCGATCTTTCCAAAGTGAAGCCGTTGCCGCGTCCACCCGACGATGCCTCACTGGATCCGGCGCTTTACAAAACGGGGGGCGGATGAACCGCCGGGAAATAGTTCTCGCCGGAACCATCGGTGGGCTCGTCGGCCTTCTGCTTATTAGCTGGGCGCTTCGCTCTCTCTTCGTCTTGCCGCTGCGAGATCTGGACCGCCGCGCAGTGGTTCTCCGGGAAAAGCTGAAGAAGATCCAAACGGAACGCCAGAATTTCTTTACCGCAGAAGATCATCTCAAGGCACTGGCCCCTCGCACGTTCTCCGATGCACCGGATCCTGCTATTGCCCGTTCGGGGGAAATGTTAACCCGCCTGATTTCTCGCGCCAGACTGGAGGGGTCGGACTTCACTCGACTGCCAATCTCGCCAATCAAACACCCCGGTGCGAGCGAGGTCGGATGGAGCGTCCAAGGGGAAGGCGCTCTCACGCAGGTCGTTGATTTGCTATTCTCCGCCCAAGAATCTCCCTACCTGCATCGAGTGGAAAATCTCGCGATCACCGTCGGAGAAGCACCCGGCCACGTTCACATTTCTTTCCGCTATTTGACCCTCGTCCTGGATCCCTCACCCGATGTCGCCCGACTGGATCTCCCAGACCGACTCGCTCTGGATTCACCGGAACGACACCTTCTCGATGGCATCACTCAACGCGATCTGCTCCGACCCTACATCCGCCGCCCACCGGGCGCTCCGGAAAACCCCGCAGCGAAACCCGCCGCACCAAGAACGCCGCCTGGACCCGAAACGTTCAAGGTCGTTTCTCTCTCCGAATGGAACGGAAAACCGGAGGTGCATGTCCGCGATCTGACCGCTCAGAAAACACTCCGGTACCAGCCCGGCGAGGCATTCGCGGGCGGAACTCTGATGATGGTGGACTATCGATCGTTGCCGCTTCCTGGCAACCCCCTCTTGCAATCGTCCAGTCGGGCGATTCTAAGAATTGGTTCCGCCTTCTGGGCGATCGAACGGGGGCAGACGCTCGCCGACAAACGAAAGTTAAATCCCAATGAACTGCCTCCCGGAATCCAGTGATGCGCATCCAACTGCCGTGCTCTCTCATCCGCAATCGAGTCGCTATTCTGTGAGCAATCCAACCGGCATTTTGGTCAAATTCCCAGAGCTCACACGGCCATCGACTTCCAAAGTGATCAACAGCGTGACAATTCACAAACCCCGGAGTCCAATGTACGGATGAGTTCGCCGTCCCAAAATGGAGGTCAGCAGCTCTCCGAAGAACGGCTCAATGCGCTCCTGACGCTGCTAGGGGACGAGGACCCGGCCGTATGGGGACCGGTGCGCGCGCAGTGGGTGGCGGGCGGGGATCCGGCTCTCCGTTGGCTGAGTAGCCGCCGCCTGCATCCAGATCCCGTGATCCGGCGACGTGCCGGTGAAATTCTCGACGAAGCGGCGACCCTTCCTGCCGAAGGCGCATTCCTCGGATTTCTACTGCGCCACGGGGAACACTTCGATCTGGAGGAGGCCGTCTGGCTTTTCACCTGCACGCGGTATCCTCGTGAAAAACCGGACGCCTGGCGTGCCTTGTTCGACGAGTATGCCAATGAGATTCGCTTCCAAACGCCCCCAGCCAACGCGGGAAAGCCGATGTTGGAGGCCATCCGCCAACGCCTATTCGACGGGTTGGGACTGCGCGGAAACGAGGCGGACTTTTACAATCCAGAGAATAGTTATCCACATCGCGTCATCCAACGCCGCCTGGGCAACCCACTTTCCCTGTCGCTCATTCACCTTTTTATCTCACGCCGCCTGCAATTGCCTGTTTCCGGCATCGGCATGCCGGGGCATTTTATCTGCAGATACCAGTCGCTTCAGGACGAGTATTATATCGACGTGTTTCACGGGGGGACGCTGTTGACGCGGGCGGATTGCATGAAACGCCTGCACGCTCTCGCGGTCGCCCAGGACGACCAGCTCTTGCTTCCGATTTCGTCCCGCCGAATTCTCCAACGGATGATCCACAATCTCTATATCATCCATAAGGAGCGCAAGGAATCAACTGAGTCCAATCGCCTCCAACGGTATCTCGTCGCCCTCGCTGGATAACGCGCTGTTCTTCAAAATTTACAGCCGTCGCCAAATCGCCACATACATTCCATTGCCGTCTGTGTCCTTGGGCCAGAACCAATGCCGGGCCACAGGCGGAATGGGGCGGCGAAAAGGGTCTGCGACCGGCTCGGGCAGAAAACCCTTCACGTGTCGTTCGAACTCGTCCGCAACACCGTCCGTTTCCTTGCGAGTCAGTGTGCAGACGGCATAGACAAGCCGTCCGCCGGGTTTAACCGCAGCCGCAGCCGCCTGGAGCAGTCGCTGCTGTACCACGGCCAGCTCGTGCACATCGTTCGGGCGTGTCGTCCAGCGGGCGTGTGGATTTCGCCCCCAGGTCCCCACTCCGCTGCATGGGGCATCGACCAACACGCCGTCAAACCGGGTTTTTGTCGGCAAAGCCGCCGTCCCTTGCCACGGAACGGCGCGATAATTAAAGCAACCGGCCCGCGCTGTGCGTTTCTTTAAGAAGGCCAGACGCCGCAGCGAACGATCACTCGCCCAGATCAACCCTCCATTCTTCATCAAGTCGGATAGGTGCAGCAGCTTTCCCCCCTCCCCGCAACAAGCATCCCACCACGTCTGCCCCGGTTTCGGCGCACACAACCACCCCACCGCCTGAGAAGCAATATCCTGCAATTCAAAATGACCGCTCTGAAACGAATCGCACCGGAAGAGATCAACATCTCCCGCGTGAGCGCCCGCATTGGGCAGGCGATCTCTGTGGAGTAGAACTAGCTCGCGCTGGACCTCGTTCCAAAATGCCGCCCGACTCCGGATCCAGAGAAGCGGCTCCCGTTGAATGCTGCGAAGCCAGTCCGGCGCAACAGCTATCTCCTCTTTCGCCCACTTCGGAATCGCGTGCTCCATCAGTTCGGCATCGGAAATAGATGCCGGCTTCTTGCGGAACGTTCCCGCGAATCCTAACGCCTGCCGCAAACTGGCTTGGGGAGTTCGATTCGGATCCAGCCAGCCTCTCCAGCGGAAATGACTGAAAACAGCCTTACTCACCATGGCAGACTCCGTCCGCGGAAGACCCTTGGCACTCCGCAGGGCGTCCCGCAGCACCGCGTCGGCCGGATGATCTCGGTCCACTCGGGCAATCACCGCCACCGCCAGCTCCGCACCGGCAGGCGAGAGAGCGCCGCGGGCACCCGGCGTTTCCGGCTCCGTATCGAAGGTGTTTTTCAAAATAAATCGGGACGTAATCAGGGCTGCACCCGGTAGAACCGCGCTCGGAGCCCGAGGGAAGATTCCTGGATTGATACCTCAGGCGCGGACTTTTGCACGGTTTTCCAGACCGCCCAATTCCGCAAGTCGAATGACTGTTGGAGGACCACGACACCGGTCGCCGAACCGCGCAGGGTACATTTCAAACCCGTCGCCTCGCTCCATGTCAAACCGGACAGGCTCAGGGGTTCCACAGGACCTACGCTCGTCCCAAGCCAGTCGGCTTTGACATTCTTGCCGGCTCGGGTAACGGAGCGACTGCCTGAGGCGATCCCTCCTCCGCTAAATTTGATATCCATCGTCCCATTCCCTGAATACGGAAATGCGTAGCCTCCAGACGCACTTGTGATTGCCTGATTTGCCGATCCCGAATAGGTCACCGTCACTCCGGAAATGCCCTCCCCGGGGTCATAGGCGTGATTGGCGTTGGAATCTCTGTATACGACACCGACGATGCACGGCCCGAGGGTGCCCGAACTATAGGCAAAATTCTCCGTGATCATCACGGCATTGAATGTCGAGCCAGACTGAAACAATCCGGTCCGGACCCCCAAACCTATCTCATCAAACGCGCCGTTCATTATGTTTTCCCGATGCAACGGGCTGATCACCAATCCGTCGTGGACCTTCGCGACAAACGAATTCACGCTTAGAAATCCAGATGTTCCACGCCACCCAATGTTCTCACCCCATCCCCAATTTCCCGAAAACGGATAACCAGCTGCCTTCATTCGGTTGTTCGGTTGTAATCCGTTTTTTCCGGTGTGATCGAAACTGTCGACCTCCAGCATCCAGTCGCTGTGGCCGCGGGCCGACTCGAGAAGGTTAGCATTGAACCCCAGAGGAGGTTTCGGATCCCCGTTGATTGTCCCAGAATTCAAACCTTGATTAAGATCGATGCCCACCCGGGCCGCCTCTGCCATGGGATCTGCCCGACCACGATTCACAAGTTCCAAAAGATATTGCTCTGGGTCGGTGGGTTCGCCGTGGGAGTATACCTCTGCACCGAGGCGCAATCCCCACACGATTGCGAACCCGCAGGCACTCGCTCTGGCGCTGATTCTCAACCTGTAATAGCGTCCGGAAAGCCTCAGCATCTTCGAGATCCAGCGGTCCGACAACGGCGGGACGGCAGCGCTTCCCCGGCATCACACATCGCAAATACGGACGCCCTGTTTGAGGGAATTCAAAACGTCCGGGCGCGCCGGAACAAATTCCTGAGCCACGTGTCCTTTGAATCCTGTCGCTACAATGGCCTGCATGATCGCCGGGTAAAATAACTCCTGCGTTTCATCAATTTCGTGACGTCCCGGCACCCCACCGGTGTGATAGTGCGCAAAATGCGCGTGATGGCGCCGGATCGTGGCAATGACGTCCCCTTCCATGATTTGCATGTGATAGATGTCATAAAGCAGTTTAAATTGTTCGGATCCGACCGCTTCGCAGAGTGCGACTCCCCATCGGCTGGTATCGCACATGTAGTCCTTGTGATTGACGCGGGAATTGAGGAGCTCCATCGCAAGGGTTATCCGGTTGCGCTCGCACACACTCATCAGCCGTTTGATGGCGATCGCGCAATTCTTGAGCCCCGTTTCGTCATCCATTGCGCCACGATTGCCCGAAAAGCAGATTACGTTTTTCAATCCTGCCTTGGCGGCCAGTGGAATCCACTCCTCGTAGGCCTGGATCAATTTGTCGTGATGCTCCACTCGGTTGAAGGCCTTCTCGATTCCCCCTAACCCGTCGATCGTCGGATTGCTCGTCATCGCGCAGTTCAGGCCATACTGAGCCAGCACCGGCCAATCCTTGGGCCCCAGCAATTCGATCGATTGCAACCCGATATCCTTTGCGGCCTTGCAAAGGTCTTCGAGGGCCACTTTCGGATAGCACCATTTACAGACGGAATGATTGATGCGGCCCTTCATTCCGGACCCGAGTTCGGCAGCCGAGATCCGCCGAGCGAGGGAGGCGGAGGCAAATGAGAGGGCGGAAGTGGCGAGGGCGCGGCGGCGGGAAATTTTCATAGGCAGGATTATCTCGCGGCAGATAACGGCCTACGCGGCTGGACGGCAAGGGATTTCGGGAAGCAATTCAATGATCCTGCGAAGAACGGGACACTCCCGGAGCGAGTGGCGCAGAGATTGTGACGTGTACCCTATAAATCCAGTTCGTAAGGGAAAGGGACGAACCGTTTGAGTCGCCCGCTTTGGACTTCTTGAAAAAAATCAAGCTCCGAATTTTGCCTCTTTTTTCAGGAGCTTCACGAGCAGGTAGTACACCACCACCCGGTACTTGTTCTTGGTGGAGCGGCCCACAAGATCCAGGACCTCGTTGATCGCCGTGTCGAGGGCGGGACCGTCCGCTATTCCCAGCTTCTTGATCAAAAAATTATTCCTAACGCGCTCGATTTCCTCGGGATCGCCGGCCGAGATGAGGGAGGCGTCGTCCCGAAACAAGGAGGGTCCGAGCGACTTGGCGATCGTTCGGAGAAGGGCTTCATCGGTTTTACCCTTGCTCTTTGTCTTTGCGATGGCCGCGGCGAAGGTGGGGATAAGATCATCGAGTTTACTCATTCAATTGAAGCGTGCCGTCGTCGGGTTCTTTGCGACAAGGCAAATCCAAACAGGCGCATCCCGAAGTTGTTGGAGGTTTTGCTGAACTACCTTCGTCGGATGAGGCAAAAGGTTGTGCATGGTATCGACGCTCTACTTGCAAGGTCGCACAGTCTGCGACGAGGATTTGGGATGGCTTCGAGAGATGTGCGAGGTTCATCGGGACTGGAGCCGCAAACCTCTTGCCCGCGAGTTGTGTGAGCGCTGGGATTGGCGCGATGGG
>SIBK01000084.1 GCA_009695205.1 Pedosphaera sp.
GAGCACGCCACGGTGGGCGGGGGCCGGCAGAACCTCGCCGGTGGATCGGCATCGACGGTTTCGGGCGGTCAGGACAATACCGCGATGTTGGATCAATCTACAGTCGGCGGGGGCGGGGCAAACCTTGCCGCGGGGACGGGCGCGACCACGAGCGGCGGCGTGGGGAACCGGGCGGAACTCGACCTCGCCACGGTCAGTGGTGGCGGCGAAAACTGGGCGCATCAGTTCGGCGCAACCGTCGGGGGTGGCGTCGGTAACCAAGCTCTGGCGTCCCATGCCACCGTCGCCGGTGGCAGCGCCAATTTCGCGACCGGCCCATACTCGATCATCCCAGGCGGAGCTCAGGCCCTGGCTGATCAGCACGGCCAAATGGCTCAATCCGCCGGGGATTTCAGCTCACCCGGCGACGCGCAGACATCGGTATTTGTTCTTCGCGGTGAAACGTCCATCGCCAATCCCACGGCGTCCATGTCACTCGACGGCCTCGGTCTTTCGCTGTGAATCGGCGTTGGCCGCACCCGGACGTTCGAGATTCTCGTGGCCGGCCGGAGTGCGGGGGTCCCTCCCAATTTTTTCGTCTCGGGCGGTTATGCGGTGCGAGGCGTGATTAAGAACGTGGGTGGGACGGCAAGCTTCGTAGGAACACCGACGATCACGGAGTTGGGCGAGGACGACCCTGCCTGGAGTGTTCAGGTGACAACCGGCCCGGGGAGTCTTGTGATCGGCGTCAACAGTGCCGCGACGCCCGATGTCGTGCGCTGGGTGGCCCGCCTCCAGACCGCTGAAGTCGCTTGGTGATGAACCCGGCCAACTCCAGTACCTCCATGAATCTACGGAACCGTCGGATTTCCACAGCCGCGCTGATGCTGCTGGTGTTTGTTTGCGGGCAGGCCGCGGATGCATTCATCCTCGACTGGATCAGCATTGATGGCGGTGGTGGCCCGGCGCGCGGGGCGAATTTCGAGCTGAACGCCACCGTCGGCCAGCCGGACGCTGGCGAAGCGCGCGGCGGCCCTTTCCCCCTTCGAGCCGGTTTCTGGCTCGGTCTGGCATCCGTGCCAGCGGTTGCGAAACCTGTGCTGTCCGCTGGGCGCATCGGGGAATTGTTGGTGCTCGCATGGCCCATGTCGGCCGGTGCGTTCACGCTTGAACGTTCGCGCAACCTCGCGGACCCATCCCTGTGGCAAACGCTCCCGGTGACTCCACAGTCCGTCGGCAATGAATTTCAAGTCACTCTCCCGCGGAAAACCATCGCTGCATTCTTCCGGCTTCGCGCAGCAGCTAATCCCTGATCGGATGGCATGCCACACGGTGTGTCGTGGAGGCAACGGGTCCGCAATGGGGCCCCAGCAGGTCGCAATGGGGCCAGACCTATAGATTCAACCATGAAAAACGTTGATGTTCAAATTGTCGCAAAATAACAGAAATCTAGAAATCGAATTGGTCGATATTATCTTTGGTAAATCGGAACGGTTCGCCCAGGAGTATGTTATCGCCCACAATCCGAAATTCTCCGAGACCCCCGGCCCGCATCAAGGTTGCGCCGGATTTCAATTCTCCCCGGACCACCGCGACAGCAGCCTGCACGGTGAGATAACCCAGATCCACTGTCTTCCAAAGGATGACCGTGTCGGTGACGCCTTCCTTGACATACCGTTTGTTCTCGCTGGGAAGCCCAAGGCCAATGACCCGGACGCTGCCTGTTTTGCCGGCCTGCTTGACCGCCTCCGCTGCACCCGGAACCGCCGGCGAACAAATGGCCATGATGAGACCTAGCCGCGGATAGGCTCCCAGGAGGGTTGTCGCTTCGGCCTGAGCCTTGTCCTTCAGATCATCGCAGGGGCGCAGGGCGACCATTTTCATTCCCGGATACTTTGCAAGCCGGCGTGTCTCAATCCGTTTCTGCCACTCGATCATGTTTTGCGCCGTCAACGAAGCTGTGATGATGGCAAACTCGCCCTGTCCGCCGAGCAATCGGGCAGCTTCATCCATGAGAGCATTGCCAATTCCCTCGGGGGTGGCTTGGTTGACAAAAAATTCCCGAGCGTCCGGCTGGGCGTCCGCATCAAAGGTCACCACGCGCACTCCCTTCTGGCGGGCTCGCCGCAGAGCGGTAGAAATGCCGTCCCTGTTTTCGCACGCCACAGCGATCACATCGACACCGAGTGTCACCCAATTTTCGACGATTTCGTTCTGCCGGGCGGGATCGGGCGTCGTCGGGCCGTCAAAGATCAATTCCACTCCGAGATCGCGAGCCGCTTTATCCGCGCCTTGCTTGCAGGAGACAAAATAGCCATTGCCCTTGCTCTTGGGGAGCATGGCAACGGTTATTTTCTTGTGGGTGGAGGCGGCCGCGGCAGGACCGGCGTCCGGAGTCTTGCCACAACCGGCCAAGGCTGCACTCAATAGGCACACTGCGAGGGAAACGATAACTTTCATGATTGAAGAATGCCGACCAATTAACCTCGAACTTGACCGCGTTGCGAGCCAGATCGCCGGGTGAGGCGTCAACCGACACAGCCGACTCGAATTCCGCGACACTTTTCCGGGATCTTCTGCGTTCGCTCGGGGCAATAGGGCTTTTCTCCCCGAGGCCCCCCGTTTAACCGTGGGCTGCCTGAGCCAAGCGATCTCTATTTAACCGGCGGATCACTTCGGAATGGAGGTTGGGTGCTGCGGCGACGCACGAGTCCGCTTTCATCACTCCCGCCGGCTGTCCCTGCCAGTCGGTGATGACCGCACCGGCTCCCTGCATGACGGGTACCAGCGGCAGCAAGTCCCAGGGCTTGAGGACGGGGTCAACCATCACGTCGGCCCATCCGCTGGCAACCAACAAGTAACCGTAGCCATCGCCGAAGGTACGGCACAAGCGGACCGAGGCCGCCAATTGAGTGAATGCCGCACCGTCTTGGTACTGAGCCGGATGCAACGGATCCGTGGTGAGGAGAGTTGCGGAAGCCAGCGACGAGCAGGGTCTCACCCGAACGGCGTCGTTGTTCAGGGTGGTTGTGGTTCCATTTCCGATCATCAGCTGCTTGAGCACCGGCTGATGAATGCATCCGAGCACGGGACGCCCGTGATGCAGGAGGCCGATCAGGGTGGTAAAGAGGGGAACACCGGTGATGAAACTCTTGGTTCCGTCAATCGGGTCCAGGACCCAGACAAATTCGGCATCCGCCCGGACTGTGCCTAACTCTTCCCCGAGGACTCCATGATCGGGAAACCGCTGTTCGATCATCCGCCGCATGATTTCCTCGGCACCGCGGTCGGCCACAGTGACGGGAGTTTCGTCGGCCTTGAATTCTGTGCCCATGGCGCTTCCGCGGTAATAGCGAAGAATGAATTCTCCACTGGCTGTGGCCAAGTCATTCACGAATCCCTGAAAATCAGCGGTCGGCACGCGGACAGGAAAACACAGACTGAGGAGATGACCAAGTTCCACTTCCAACCTTGCGGAAGCAGTTGCTGCTGTTTGACTTTTTCACACCGTGGGGTGTAATCGCACATCAACGGCTTCGCCGGGGGAGGACCACGGCCTTGCCGGCACTAGAAAAGAACAAACAAAATGCCCATCCCATTGCCACTCACCACCCCGGCTGCCGCGCGTGTCACCATCCTCCGCCATCGCGATGCCGCCGCGGATGAAATGCTGTCGCGGACGCTGGAAGTCGAGCTGACGAAGGCAGGCTTCGCCGCGTATGTGGATCGCGCGGTGCATGCCAACCTCGACTGGGCTCGCGAGATCGCCGCGCAGCTCAAGGCGTCGGAGGCGGTGGTCGTCCTTGTATCGCCGGATTCCGCAGGCAGCGAGTTTTTCGTTTCTGAGGTCGAAACCGCCCGGGAAGCCGCCGAGGGAGACGGGAAACCCCGGCTGATCGAAGTTCGAATTGGAACATTCGAAGAGGTGCCCGATCTGCTTTCGTCGCTGATGACAGGCACGCCACGCTTCGCCTGGCATGGGATTGAGGACAACACCAAGTTGATTCGCCAGCTGGTTGACCTGATTCGGGAGGTGCCTTCCGCCCGGGGGCCGATGCGACTGACGATCAGCAAGGGGCTTCGGCTCTCTGCCCGGACCGCGCCGGTTCCACGGCCGGTGGTCCAACCCGCGGCTGTCGCGACGCTTCTTGCAGGAACGTCTGCTCCGCTCCAACTCGATTCCTTTGGAGGGGCCGTACCTCTTCAGTCGAGTTACTACATGGAGCGAAGCGCCGATCGTGAAATGCAGAATTCATTGATCCGGTATGACAGTATTATTCTTCTCAAGGGTGCGCGGCAGATCGGCAAGACCTCGATGCTGGCCCGTGGACTCCAATTCGCCCGGGAGCGAGGAGCCAAGGTGGCGTTGACGGATTTCCAGAAATTCAACCAGACCAACCTGGAAAATGTTGGCGTCTTTTACCTGTCCCTCGCTGAATCTCTGGCCGATCAACTGGATCTCGCTGTCTTGCCGGCCGACACCTGGGATGAACGGCGAGGACCCAACTCCAATTTCGAACGATTCGTCCGCCGGGCAGTCCTGGAGAAGTTGAATGCCCCGCTCGTATGGGGATTGGATGAAGTCGATCGTCTCTTTACAACACCCTATGGAAGTGAGGTTTTCGGCCTATTCCGCTCGTGGCACAATGAACGAGCCCTGGATCCATCCGGTCCGTGGGTCGGACTCACGCTGGCAATCGCCTACGCCACGGAAGCTCATGTCTTCATTACCGACATGAACCAGTCGCCGTTCAACGTCGGGACCCGCCTGGCGTTGGAAGATTTCTCGATCGCGCAGGTCACGGACCTAAATATGCGCTACGGTTCGCCCCTAAAAACGCCGCAAGAACTGGCTCGGTTTTTCAAGGTAACCGGAGGGCATCCGTTTCTCTCCCGACGCGGGCTCTACGAACTGGCAGCCCGGAAGATGGCCCTTGCCGAATTCGAAACCGTTGCGGTCGCTGATTCCGGATTCTTTGGCGAACATCTTCGTCGGATGCTGGTCCTCCTCGCCCGGGATCCCAATCTCACGGACGTCATCCGGGGAGTGCTGCACGGACAGGAATGCCCCACGCCCGAAAGTTTCTATCGGCTCCGCAGTGCAGGGCTGATCACCGGCGACAGCCAGGGGATTGTCCGAATGCGTTGCCAGGTCTACGGCGACTATCTTCGGCAGCACCTGATGGGTTAAGATTGGGTCCGAAGGTTTGATCAGCAAGGCGCCCGCCGGCGAGTGAACCGGCAAGAGAATGAGTACGAACTTTGCAACTGTGGTGGCAGCCGACGCGCCGTTCTTTGTCACAGGGGGTACCGTGCCTGTCACCGCCCGTTCGTATGTGGTGCGGCAAGCGGATCTGGACCTTCTGACCGGGCTGCGGGCGGGCGACTTCTGCTATGTCCTTACGTCCCGTCAGATGGGAAAATCCTCCCTCATGGTGCGGACCGCTAACAAGCTGCGGGAAGAAGGTGTCAGCGTCGCGGTGCTGGATTTGACCGCCATCGGTCAGAATGTCACGACCGAACAGTGGTACAATGGAATCATTCAACGCCTCGGGCGGCAGTTGAAGCTGGAGGATGAACTTGAGGATTCCTGGGCCGCGCACGCGACACTGGGTCCGTGCCAGAGATTGTTTACGGTCCTCCGGGAAGGCGTTCTTCCCCGTCTGCCCAACTCCAAGACAAGAATTGAACCGCCGTCCAAAGTTTCGGGGGGCCTCGTCATCTTTGTGGACGAGATCGACGCGGTGCGGAGCCTGAAGTTTTCCACGGACGAATTTTTCGCGGCGATTCGTGAATGCTTCAATCGGCGCCCCGAGGATCCGGAATTCGATCGCCTCACCTTTTGCCTTCTGGGCGTTGCCACGCCAGCCGACCTCATCCGAGATCCCCGGACCACGCCGTTTAACATTGGACGTCGCATCCTGTTGAGTGACTTCACTCCGGAAGAAGTGGCCCCGCTCTCGCACGGATTGGAACACGGCCATGACGGCGTCGTAGACATAACTCCCAAGGAGGCGAGGGTGGTCCTCGACCGAATTCTACATTGGACCGGGGGACAGCCGTTTCTGACACAGCGTTTCTGCCGGAGCGTCCAGGAACACAACGACCGCGCGACCGATCACAGGAGTCGGATTTATACGGCGGCCTCCGTGGATTCCCTATGCAAGGAATTGTTCTTCAGTCACCGCTCGCGCGAGACGGACGACAATCTGTATTTTGTACGCGACCGACTGCTCAAAACCGACGTCGATCGGGCTGGGATGCTGGACACATACCGGCGGGTTCGAAATAGGAAGATGGTAAAGGATGACGAAACGAACCCGTTGATCAATACGCTTCGTCTGTCCGGTATTGTTCGCGCGCGGGACGGACAACTGGTCCTGCGGAACCAGATCTATCGCGCGGTATTCGACGACGCCTGGATAAAAACAAATATTCCGGAGTCCGAGAAACTTCGGCAAAAGCAGGCTGAACGACGAGGACTGGCGCGGGGGTTCGTCGGGGCTGCGATTGCGCTCGCCCTGGCTGGTTGGGCGATTTGGATTCGTATCGAGGAGCAGAAAGACGGGCACACGAACCGGATTGTGGACAAACTGATCAGCCGAAACGGGTTGGTGCCGTCCGGATCGGACCAGTGCACGATCACGGGCGCGCTTGTCGGCCGGGAAATGACCATCGATTTCAACTATCGATTAACCAATCATTTCTGGAGTCCGGATAAGCTGCAATGCGATCTGTGGGCGAGGATTGGCGATGGAGAGATGTTTCAACAGATCACACTGAAGGACGGAAAGCAGCTGATTACCTCGCCAGGAATGAGCATTTCTCTGTACCGCACCAATCCGCCGGGCAGTCGACTCCGGGTTTACGCAGAAACTCCGCACACCTTCGGCCAGCTTTCCGAGTTCATTTACTTTCTGATCCGCGTGCCCGAGGCGAAGCCGTACTTCTCTTCCCTGCTGGCGACTCGACGGATCCTCGATGAAAACACGACCGAGGAAGAACGCTTGCTGCACGTTCAGGTTAAACCCGCCGCCTGGTTGAAGGAGGCGGCATTGACCAATACCGAGGCCTTCCGCGTTCTACGCACTGTGTTTCCGATCGAGCGAATGGCTACTCTCGACTTATGGTTGAATACCTCCAGCGGCGCGATCCGGCGGGGAACAACCACTCTGCAATATGATGGAGCCCCATTCTCCGTCCCTATGCCGAGTGGCGGCAGCAACACGATCAGTTTGGAAAAGATCCTGGTCTCCGTCGCCTTCCGAAAAGGCTCGCCTGGAACAACTTTCAGGAAGGATGAATTCCGTCCGCCATTCCCGCGGGACACGAGATCCCACTCCGGATCTGATCATCGGACTATGCTGACCCGCGTGCTTTCCCCAAGTCGAATCGAGAATTCGCCACCGCCCGGTAATTCAGCCAGCCGGCGCGCACTCATTCCCGCCCGTCAACCCGGCACACCGGAAAATTTCGTGGATCTCGGGGCGTTTTTTAACGCAGCCCTAAGTCAGACATGGCACACCCCTTGGAAATCAAATGACCTCTCCACCCTTTCGACCGGTGTCCAAACGATTCTCGGCCAACCATTCGACATCCGCGGCGTCGTTCAACTCAGCGGAACCGCTGAACCCTTCCTCCGTGAAAACTATCCGCAAAGTGTCCGAAGCATTCCCGTCGCCAGGCGGGCTCGCCGACTCCATTTTCTCCACTCAACCGGATGGCGGGCCGCGTCGGGTAGATCGATCGCCCATTATGTCATCCGGTATCACGGCGGTTCCTCGCGAATTTTGCCCGTGGTTTACGGTTACGATGTCCGCGACTGGTTTCTGCAGAAGGGAGAATCTCCCTCGGAATCCACCGGTCTGCAGGAGTTCGTAGTGGACAACGCCCGTCAGCCGGGCGGCGAGCGGCGGCTCTACGTGACCCACTGGGAAAATCCCCGCCCGGAGATGGAAATCGCCACGATTGACTTCGTCTCTGAACAAACCGAATCCGCTCCGTTTCTTCTCGCCATTACCGCAGAGCAATAACTCTCCCGAAAGGTCGTTGTCCATCTCCGCATCTATGTCAACTAACTCCGGCACTCCCTTCTATGTCACAGGAGGAACCCTGCCTGCGGACTCCCCGTCGTACGTTGAGCGTAAGGCTGACAGGGATCTCCTTGCCGCATTGTCGCGCGGTGATTTTTGTTATATCCTGACCTCCCGGCAGATGGGCAAATCCTCGCTGATGGTCCGCACCACGGAAACGCTCCGCGCAGCCGGGCATCTTGTATCGGTCCTGGACCTGACGGCGATCGGTCAAAACCTGACACCCGAGCAATGGTACGGCGGACTCGCCACCCGACTCGGTCGACAGCTTCACCTCGAGGACGAACTGGAAGAGTTCCTACACACCCACCCTAATCTGGGTCCCTGTCAGCGGTTTTTCACGGGGCTGCGCGAAATCATTCTTCCCCGGCTCAAAGCGCCCAAACCCGCGAATCCGCCAAACCCGTCGGACACGCCGCCCCGACTTCAACTCATCCTGTTCATCGACGAGTTGGATGTGGTGCGAAGTTTGCCGTTTCGCACCGATGAATTTTTCGCTGCCCTTCGCGAGTGCCATACACGCCGGCTGGAGGACCCTGAGTTCCACCGGTTGGTCTTCTGCCTGCTCGGAGTCGCCACCCCGTCCCAGCTGATCCAGGATGTCAATACCACACCCTTCAATATCGGGCGGCGGATCGAGTTGCGCGATTTCACAGCCAAAGAAGCGGTGGGGCTCGCTAAGGGTATTGAATCCATGCTGGCCGCGACGGGCACTGCAGTGACGGAAATTCAGCCCATCGCCGCTGCCATGTTGGAGCGCATCCTGTACTGGACCTGCGGCCACCCATACCTGACTCAACGTCTTTGCTGGAGGACGATCGACGCCTTGGTCCAGAGCCATTCTCCGACCGATACCAAGGTCGGAGGCACCGCAATTATCCGGCTCAGCCCGACGGTGGGTGCCGCCCGTTTTGTCGATCTCCTTTGCCAAGACCTTTTTCTGGTCGAGCGAGCGAGGGAAAAGGATGACAATCTCCACTATGTCCGCGACCGTCTCCTCCGCAGTGAAGCGGACCGCGATGCCGTGTTGCAGCTTTATCAGCGAATTCGTCGGGGCGAATTCTTCCACGACGATGAGACGAATCCCGCGATCAACACTCTCCTGCTGTCCGGACTCGTACAGGTTCTCAACAACCGGCTTTTCGTCCGAAACCCGATCTATATGGCGGTTTTCGACGACCCGTGGATTCGTGCCAATCTTTCGGAAAAAGTGGAGGAAATCCGGTCGTTGGGGATACTTCCCTTCGTCAACCGCTGCGCAACCCCGGATGAAGAATACCTCGGGGACGGTCTCAGCGAGGATCTGATCGCTGCGCTTTCCAAGATCCAGGGACTGCGCGTGGCCTCTCGGACATCCGCCTTTGCTTTCAAGGGAAAGAACGAGGACATCCGAGCCATTGCTACACAATTGGGGGTCAATCAGGTCTTGGAAGGCAGCGTCCGACGCGTCGGTTCGCAACTTCGAATCACCGTCCAGCTGATCTCCGGGGCAGATGGCGCACCGGTTTGGTCCCAGCAATATGACAGGGAATGGAAGGATGTCTTCGTGGTTCAAGACGAGATCACTCGCTCAATCGCGAGCGCCCTTAAGATCCAGTTGCTTGGGGAGACAGAATTTGCGGGTCGAGGAAGCGTCAACCCAGAGGCCTACCAAGCCTATCTTCGCGCCAGACACCAATTGCATCAGGGATCGGCTATTGGCCTCGACGAAGCCGTCCGTCAATTCGAAGCCGCGCTGGCGTTGGATCCGGAATATGCGCTCGCCTGGGCCGGTTTGGCCGAAGTCCGCCTCCACCAGTACTTCTGGAACCTTGCTCCCAAGGAAGTTGCGCTGAAGGCTGCCCGGGAGGCCGCCAGGAAGGCTCTGGAACTCAATGAACATCTACCTGATGCCCACACGGCTCTTGCCCTGGTCTCCGGCATCATCGACTGGGATTGGGATGCCGAGGAACGCCACCTCAAACGGGCAATCGAGCTCAATCCGAACGACGCCACCCCACAGGCCTATGCCGCCATTCTGATGGCCATGCAGCGGCGCTTTGACCCGGCGGTAAAGGCTGCCCGTCGAGCCATCGAACTCGATCCTCTCTCGCCATTCGTCAACCATCATTACGCCGCTGTCCTCTACTTCGCCGGCCGCTATACCAAAGCCGAGGCAGCCCTCCGCAGAACTCTCGAACTTGAGCCCAACTTCTTTCGAAGCCAGGCGATGTTCAGCAATCTTTGCCAGGATCTGGGCCGCCATGATGAAGCCATTGCCGCGGCAAGAAAGGCCACCGCCGCCTCTCCCGGACCCGGGCTTCTGGCAACGCTGGGAACCGCCCTCGCGCGGGCTGGCCGGGTAACGGAAGCAAGGGAAATTCTCGCCCAGCTCGAGGAGATTAGCCGCTCGGTTCCCGTGGCTCCCACTCTGTTCGCCCGGATCCACATGGCCCTCGCCAACCCTGCCGTTGCCCTGGAACGCCTCGAACAGGCCGTCCAACAACACTGCGGAGATCTGGATCTCATCCACCTTCAGCCCGTTTTTCAACCCCTTCACGATGAGCCGCGATTCCGCCGGATAGTGGAACAGCTCGGCCTCCCGCTCCCTCTTGTGCCCCCCCCCACGCTCTCCGTGCCAGCAATTCCGGATACCTTCATCGAATCCGTCGATACCGCCACCCGGGCGGTCCCCCCTCCTGGGCATCTTTTCCGCCTCCGATGGATCCTCCTGGCCGTCGCCCTCTTCCTCGGTGCCCTGCTGTCGTGGGTGACTTGGGCAAGACTTAATGAGATCCTGAATCTATTCCGGAATTAGCGATGGGCGTCCTCGGAACGCGCCCTCCCCCTCGCCCAACACGATCTCGAACGTGAATTTAAGGGATGTTGATTTCCGTCCCCGCATTGGCCGCGACACGCCAATCCCTTGCCAAGATCAACCGCGCACTCCGGGCATAAAGCCTTGCCGCACGACTTGCAGCCGCTGACCGATTCCCTGTCCTAGTGATAGAAGCAACTCATCACTCTTCAAAGGACGTTGGGTACTCTGGAACGCGCGCGATGTCGCACTATCCCGATGCCGCCGCCGGCGTCCGCCGGGCCTTGACGATTTCGAGGAGCATCGGGAGTGCCGAAACAACGATAATGCCGATGACCACTAATTCAAAATGCTTCTTCACAGGCTCGAGGTTTCCGAAAAACCAGCCGGCCGGTAAAATGAGACCGACCCACAAAGTGGTCGCCAGAAGACTGGATCCAATGAAACGCGGATAATCCATGGCCCCCATTCCAGCAACAAAGGGGGTGAACGTTCGGACGATCGGCACGAACCGGGCAAAGATAATTGTTTTCCGGCCGTACCTTGCAAAAAAAGTATTGGTGCGGTCGAGATGCCGCTGCTTGATCATGCGCGGAAATCGCTTTACCAGCTGCCGGCCCACCAGTTTTCCCACCCAATAGTTTACGTTATCGCCGAGAAATGCGGCCGCGAACAGCAACAACGCCACCCACCAGATGTTGACATTTGCCTCCGGCCGCGCGGCGAGGGCTCCCACCGCAAACAGCAGGGAATCTCCCGGAAGAAACGGCGTCGCTACCAGGCCGGTTTCGCAGAAGACGATGAGAAACAGGATCCCGTAGATCCAGGGACCGTACTGTGCGGCGAGCTGGGTAAGGTGTTCATTGAGATGGAGAACGAAATTGATCAGTTGGCGGATGGCGTCCATGCGATAAGTGGGGCGGAACTTGGGGGAAAAGCCCATTGTACTGCAAGCCAGCAGTGGTCGAGGGGGTGGGCAAACTGGACGTCTGGGCAACGGCAACCCACTGCGTGCGAACGGGCGGCAGGGTGTTCTCCTGGGAGCCGGAATCCACATTCTTTGTAACCGATCCGGCCTCGTCACGGTCACGTCTTGCGTTAGCATTTACATCACAACGTCAATATTATCCAAAGTCTGAACGGATCGGAGTACAGCCATGAAAATTATTTCCAAACTGGTAACCGTCACGAGCCTCGTCACGACGCTATTTCTCGGCGCATCGAGCCTTGTCGCACAGAACACCAATGCCGCCGACCAAGGGGGAGGGCGCCGAAATCGCGGCCAGGGAGGTCAAGGCGGCGGTAATTTTGATCCTGAACAGATACGGCAGCGGATCATGGACCGCTACCGTGAGCAGTTTGCCATTAAGGACGATGCCGAGTGGAAGATCATCTCGGAACGCATCGAAAAAGTGAACACAGCCCGTCGCGAAGTCGGAACCCGGGGCGGATTTGGCGGATTCGGCGCGCGCGGTGGCGGCGGCACTGGCAGTGGCGGCACTGGCGGTGGCGGGCGGGGAGGATTCGCAGGTGAACCGAGCCCTGAAGCTCAAGCGCTGCAGACTGCGATCGAAAACAACGCCTCGGTAGACGACATCAAGGCTAAGCTCGCCAAATACCGTGAATCGCAAAAGGAGAAGGAAGGCAACCTCGCGAAGGCCCAGGAGGATCTGCGGAAGGTTCTCTCGGGGAAGCAGGAGGCGGCCGCCGTCCTGGCAGGTCTTCTCAAGTAACCGGCTTGTGCCGGGATCGCTAACGGTCGCCGCGACCTGCGCCGTCCCTTCAATATGCCCGACGCGAGTTCACTTGACACGCTGATGGAGCGAATGGTGGCTGACAGGCAACTGTCGGTCACCGATGCGCGTGCCTTTGCCCGAGGGCGGGAAAATGGCGCCACGGGCGCCGACACCGAATCCGAAATACTGCGGTGGCTCGCGGCCGAGTATCAGGTTCCGTTTTCCACGCTCGAGGACGTTGATCCGGACAAGCAAGTCCTCGCGCTATTTCCGGCGCGAATCCTACTCAAGGAGGAATTGCTACCCCTGCGGCGGGAGAATGGTTCGGTCGAAGTGGCAACCAGCCGTTTGTTTGCGACGCAGGGGCTCGACACCCTCAAAACAATAACGGGACTGCGTCTGCTGCCGGTTCTGGCCCCGCGCGAAGCGATCGTGCGCGAAATGAAGAAGAGCCTCGGGGTGGGTGCGGACACCATTGATACGCTTGCGGAGGAGGGTGTACTGCAGGTGGTGGACGACGATGGCGAAGGCAATGGTGATCTCGATTCGGCTGCGGAAGACGCTTCGATCATCCGGTTCGTCAACCAGTTCCTCAAGGATGCCATTGGACTCCGCGCGTCCGACGTTCATCTGGAGCCGTTCGAAGACGAGCTGCGAATCCGCTATCGGATTGATGGCGTTCTACAAGAGGTGCCGGTGCCCGCGCAAATCAAACGATTTCAGCCGGCCATTGTCTCTCGCGTCAAAATCCTGAGTCATATCAATATCGCTGAGAAACGGCTGCCGCAGGATGGCCGAATCAAGGTCCGTATCGAAGACGCCGAAGTCGATATACGCGTATCGATCATTCCCATGCTGCATGGGGAAGCAGTTGTAATGCGTCTGTTGCGTCAGAATTCGACCTTGCGCGGCATGCGTGACCTCGGGATGGCAGACCGTGAAGTGAGCTGCTTCAACCACGTGCTGGAACTTCCGCACGGCATCATTCTGGTCACCGGACCGACGGGTAGCGGCAAGACTTCCACGCTCTTCACGGCGCTGAATGCCATCAATGATACCGAGCGCAAGATCATTACGATCGAGGATCCGGTCGAGTACCAGCTGCGTGGGGTCAATCAGATCCAGGTGTCTGAAAAATCCGGGCTCACGTTTGCTCGCGGCCTTCGGTCCATTCTGCGCCACGATCCAGATGTCATCCTGATCGGTGAAATTCGCGATCAAGAAACGGCGCAAATCGCCGTGCAAGCCTCGCTGACGGGTCACCTCGTCTTTTCCACTCTCCACACGAATGATGCCGCGGGCGCGTGTACCCGGCTTGTCGACATGGGTGTCGAACCGTATCTGGTGGCCTCCTCCCTGGAAGCGGTGCTTGCCCAACGCCTTGTCCGTGTCCTTTGCCGGCATTGCAAGACAATCGACGATTCGCCGACCGCTCATTCGTTCAAGGTTAAACTGGGCATTCCGGCGGATCATCCGATCCATCGCTCAACCGGCTGCCGCGAGTGCCGCAACACGGGTTTCTTTGGTCGGCACGCGATTTTCGAATGGATGGATACCAGCAATGAAATCCGTCAACTAATCCTTCGGAAGGCGTCAACCGACGAAATTCGTGACGTCGCGCGGCGCGAAGGGATGCGGACGCTCGCCGAGGATGGCTGGCGTCTGGTGCGACTGGGGATCACCACCGTCGAAGAGGTTCTGAGTGTGACGACCGCCAAGGAAGTGTCTCGCACCACCGTCGATGAGCGGGCGGATGGCGAGGGAAGTTCCGCCGCCGAGCTGGCGGTAAACCGTTCTTGAACCATGCCTGTTTTTACCTATAAGGCGTTGCAAACGGACGGGCGTACGGTCGAAGGTGAGCTCGAAGCCGGAGGTCGGCAGGAGGCTCTTCGTCTGGTGGGCGAACGCCAGTTGCGCCCGATTCGCCTGACGGAACGGAACGGAGTCCATGGCGCCAGCAGCAGCCCGGCCCTTACCGCAAAATCTTCCGCCAAAACCAAAGAAACAGGGAAAGAATCCGCTAAAGACGCTCGAAAATTTGTGACTCCTGCGCCGGCGCAAAAATTGTCCTTCGGCAGCTCCAATAAGATTACGGCGCGCATCCTTGAAAACTTCACCCGTTTGCTTTCGAGTCTCCTCGCTGCAGGGGTCCCTTTGAGCCGGGCTTTGGTGATCTTGATTAAGGAAGCTGCTACGCCGGCCGCCGCCGAGAAATGGAAGCGGATACATACACTCGTGGTGGACGGGCTCTCGTTGACTGAGGCGATGGCACGGTCTCCGGAAATATTTCCCCGGGTATACGTGGCTATGGTGGAGGCCGGAGAGACGGGAGGATTCCTGGATGTCGTGCTGGCGCAGATCGCCGATTTTCAGGCGCGCGAGAAAGAAATGAAATCGAAGGTAATGACGGCGATGCTGTACCCGGTGATCCTGCTGATCATGGCGCTTGGCGTTTTGATATTTCTGCTCGTTTTCTTCATCCCCCGCTTTCAGGTGATTTTTAGCGGATTCGGCGCGCAGCTCCCGTTGATCACCCGGATGATCGTGGGGACGAGCGAATTTCTGCGCAGTTATGGACTGCTCGCCGCTCTCGGTATTGCGATCGGCGGTTTCCTGCTTCGCACTTGGTTCACGTCCGAGGCAGGTCGCCGTGCCTGGGAAGGAGCCATTCTTCGCGCGCCGGTGGTGGGATCTCTGGTCGCGCAATACGCGATGGCTCGTTTCTGCCGCATGCTGGGGACTTTGCTCGGGGCCGGCGTGCCACTGATCAATTGCCTCAACGTGGCTCGACGCTCGATGGGAAACCAGATCCTGGTGGACGCTGTCTCGAATTCCATTGAGCGCGTGAAGGAAGGCAGACCCCTCGGATCGAGCTTGAGTGACTGTCGCGCACTTTTCTCGGGTTCGACGTTGGAAATGATTTCGGTCGCCGAGGAAAGCGGGCGCCTTGACCAGGAACTCGTCCGGGTCGCAAACGTGACGGAAAACGATCTCGATCGACAGCTCAAGACCGCGGTAGCCCTGGCGGAACCGCTGATGTTGTTTCTGATCGCCGGCTTTATCGGCATTATCTTTATTGGGATGGTAATCCCGATTTTTTCACTGCAGGACCATATCAAGTAACCACGCAATCCTTGCGAATCATGAACCTGAAAATTCTAACCAAGCGCTCGACACCCACACGCGGCCGGCCGGGCGGATTCACCCTGATCGAGCTCCTCCTCGTGCTTGTCATCCTGGGTGTCCTCGCAGCGATCGTGGTGCCGAAATTTGCGGGACGCACCGAGCAAGCGCGCAAAACCGCAGCGCAATCACAGATATCCGCCTTCGGCACCGTTCTCGATGCGTTTGAGGTGGACAACGGCTACTACCCCAAGGGCAAGAATGGCCTGCAGGATCTTGTTTCACAACCGCGTGACGCTCAAAAATGGAACGGCCCCTATATCAAGGAAGTGCCCCTGGATCCTTGGGAACACGAGTATATCTATGAATGTCCTGGCAAAAATAATCCCACTTCCTACGACGTGATGTCGATGGGCCCCGATGGGCGTGTGGGCGGCGACGATGATATTACGAATTCAACGAAAACCCGGCGTTGAGGAGACCGGCATCGGTGCCTTGACGCTTATCGAACTCATTCTGGTGATGGCCCTGCTCGTCGTGGCCTTCGCCCTGCTCGCACCCTCGTTAGGAAATTATTTCCGTGGCCGAACTCTTGATTCTGAAGCCCGCCGATTCCTCTCGCTCAGCCGCTATGCCCGAAGCCGCGCGGTCTCCGAAGGCGTCCCGATGGTGCTCTGGCTCGATCCGGCTCAACGTGCCTACGGACTCGTCGAAGAGTACAGCTATTCCGTTCGCGACGAGAAGGCGGTCAGTTATAGCCTCGAGACGGATATCGAATTCCAACTCGACGTGGATCCGCGAGGCGGCCAGTCGACTCAACCCTTGCCGGCCATGCCGGCGGGAGTGTCTCCCGGTGGAAATGCCGTGGCCATCCGATTTCAGCCAGACGGATTTATTTCCGAAGACAGCCCTTCAAATTTTTGGCTGCGAGAACGGGAGCGCCCGGGTCGCGCCCAAGAAGAAGCGCGATCCACGATTTGGATCACGCAGGACCGCAGTCGGGTCAGTTATGAAATTCAAACCAACCGCTTGGCGTTCGTCCGCCGCTGAATCCTGGCAGCACCTTGCCGGGATTTATCCGGACAGGAGGCGTTGCCGGAGCAAGGGTGCCCGGGCCGGCTTTACGTTGGTCGAGGCGCTCGCGGCATTGACGTTTCTCGCCATCGTGATCCCGGTGGCGGTACAGGCGATTCAGATCGCCAGTCGCGCCAGTCAAGTCGCCGAACGAAAGGTCGTGGCCACGCGGGTCGCCGACCGGTTGCTCAGCGAACTCATCGCCACCGCGCAATGGAAACAATCGGCTGCCAGTGGGTCGACGGAGGAGGGCACGCGCCAGTTCCGCTGGCAGCTCCGGTCGGAATCCTGGCAAAAGGATGCGCTCCGATTGCTGACCCTCCAGGTGAACTACGCCGTTCAGGGCCAGGACTACGAAGTGCATGTAAGCACGCTCGTGGATGGGAACCAATTATGAGCTCAATTCGCTCCCGCTGGCAGGTCCCAAAGGGCGCTCCCAGGATATCATCTGGATTCACGCTGATTGAGCTACTCCTCGCGATGGTGATTTTTGCGGTGGTACTTGCCGCAATCAATACGGTTTTTTTGGGCGCGATGCGCCTGTGGCAAAAGACGGCAGACTCCTCCCAACGGGCCTTGCCGGAGCAGCAGACACTCGCCAGCCTCCGTCGGGATCTCGCCGGTATTGTGGTGCCTGGCGGGACATTTGCAGGAGCACTCAATACCAGTGCAACGATTGATGGCATCAATCAGCAAGACGTCGGCACGGAGATTTTCACAACGTCGGGCACTCTCCGGACCACGCAGCCTTGGGCGGATATCCAACGGGTTGCCTACGTGCTCCGGGATTCGACAAACCGGACATCCGCCGCCGGGCAGGACCTTGTTCGAGTGGTAAGACGAAATCCGTTGCCAGCACTGGAGGCAGAGGCTGAAGAGCATTGGATGATGAGTGGCGTCGAGCGCATCGATTTTTCATTCTATGACGGCTCCAACTGGCGGACCTCCTGGAATTCTACCAATGAAACCACGCTTTTGCCCAAGGCGATCCGCGTTGAAATAACCGTCGCTCAGGAAATATCCGGTCCCGGCCGCGGCCGGAATGCGAACACTTCATTGACCTCCCTTCAGTTGTTGGTGCCGGTCCTGGTCGCCGCGAGCACCAACACCACCGCCAGCGCCGGAAGCGCGGGAGGTGCCCCGTGAGACTTCGCCAATCGCCGCTCGACCCGGGTTCACGATTTTCTTCTGCCCGGGGTTCCGCTTTGATCATCACGCTGTGGGTTGCTTTTGGTCTCGTCAGCTTGGCGTTGTATTTCGGCAACTCCTCGTCGCTTGAATTGCGGGTCGCCGGCAATTTCAGTGCCAGCATGGAGGCTGCCCATGCAATTGATGGGGCTGCCCGCTATGCCGCGCTGCTGCTGAGCAAGCTCGAGCAACCTGGGGTTTTGCCAGACATTAAAACCTACCAACGTGAAGCCGTACCTGTCGGGGACTCCACGTTTTGGTTCATCGGCCGGGACGATCGCCAAAGTCAGATCACCACGGACCTGCCGTACTTCGCCCTGGTCGACGAAGCATCCAAGCTAAACTTGAACACAGCCACCGCAGCCATGTTGCAACTGCTGCCACGCATGACGACCGAATTGGCGGCTGCGATCGTCGATTGGAGGGACACCGATAGCGACATCTCTGAACAGGGCGCGGAGGACGAAGCCTATCTGCGACGCAATCCAGCCTACCACTGCAAGAATGCCCCGTTCGAAAGCATCGACGAGCTGAAGATGGTCATTCGAGCGGACGCGGAGATTCTATACGGCGAGGATTTAAACCGGAACGGCGTCCTCGACATTAACGAGAATGACGGAGTGGCTTCGTTGCCTCTCGATGATCGCAACGGGCGTCTGGATCCCGGCATTCTTGAATACGTAACCGTCGCGTCTCGAGAGCCGCTGACGACGACGAACGGAACCCGGCGCATCAATGTTCAGGTCGCGGGTTTCACACAGCAGCTCGCGACAGTTCTGAACGCCAGCCTCGGGAGCAGTCGGGCCAATGCAGTCCTCGCGCGATTTGGCGGCCCGGGAACCCGTTTCAACAGTGTGCTGGAATTCTTCGTTCGTAGCGGGATGACCGTGGACGAATTCGCTCAGATTGAAGCGGACGTCTATTCCGCACCTGGCAACAACGCGCCGGCCGGTCTCGTCAATGTGAATACCGCCAGCGAAGCGGTGTTGGCGTGCATTCCAGGAATTGGCACTCAGCTCGCCTCCTCGGTGGTCGCTTACCGGCAGTCCAATCCAAGCCGACTTAACACGGTTGCATGGGCTGCCGATGTCTTGGGCGCTCAAAACGTCCCGCGCGCCGGGCGCTATCTGACCGGTCGCAGCTATCAGTTTTCCGCGGACATCGCCGGCGTCGGTCCCCTCGGCCGGGGATACCGGCGCACGCGGTTCATGTTTGACCTGTCCGAAGGCACACCGCGGATCAGTTACGTGCAGGATCTTACCGACCTCGGCTGGGCACTGGGAAAGCAGGTGCGGCTGCAACAGCAACAATTGGCGATGAATTCACGATGATGGACTGGTTTCAACCGAAGCGCCCGCAGACGTTGCTCGGCCTCTCCTTCGATGGCCTTCGAGTGGAAGCCGTCGTGGCGCGCCGCTCCAATGGATCGGCGGAGCTCGTCCGGTCCGGCGATGGAATGTTCACCAGCGACCCGCGGACAGCCGATCCGGAAGTGGTCGGGCGTGAATTGCGAGGATTGCTCGATGCTGCGGGTATTCGTGAGCGCCGCTGTGCGGTGGCTCTTCAAGAAGATCTGGCGCTCACCCTCCAAACGGTTGTCCCGGAACTCTCCGAAGAGGATCTCCAGAGCCTGCTGCAACTGGAGGCCGAGAATGGCTTTCCTTACCCGGCCGAGTCTCTCGCCAGCGCCACCTCCCGATTTCAAGTAGCCGGCGGACCCGCCTACGCAACGCAGTTGGCCGTCCAAGTCGACACGATTGCCCGCCTGGAAGCCATCCTCAGGGCTGCGAGGCTCGTCCCGGTTTCCTTCACGTTCGGCATTACCGCCCTACAAATTCCTTCCAGCACAAAGGCAGGCGGCGTGATCGCCCTCTGGATCGGAGATCGGAAGGTGAGTTTGCTCATCTCCAGCGGCGCTGGAGTGGTCACCTTGCGCACCCTGGAGCCGGGATTATCGGTAGATGAAGCATCGATCCGCTCTGCGGCAGATCACTTGGTGCGAGAGCTTCGCGTCACTCTCGGGCAGCTTCCCGAGATTGTTCGCGACAGCCTGAAAACATTGCGCATTTTCGGCAAACTCCCCGGGGCGGATTTACTGGCGTCCGCATTGGCGCTTCGTGCCGCGGGGCTCGGACTTAAGCTGGAGCGCGTCTCTCAGTTCGCATCCAACGAGCTTGGAGTCAAATTCCCTAGTACGGCTCCGGTGACCCCGGCTGTGGCAGTGGTCGTTCGTCAATTAGCGGATCAGACTGCTAAACTTGAATTCCTACCACCCCGCGTGTCGGCGTGGCAGCAGTTCTCCGGAAAGCGTTCCTCAGGCAAACTGGTTTTGGCAGGCAAGCTGGCAGCCGCAGTTCTCGGGATCGTGGCATTTACTTTTCTTTGGCAACAGATCCAGCTCACTCGATTGAATTCGAACTGGGCTCGTATGGCACCCAAGGTTCGAGAGCTCGACTATTTCCAACAACAAACAAAGCGGTTTCGCCCCTGGTTCGATGAGTCAATCCGCAGCCTCAGCATCCTTCGCCGACTCACGGAGGCGCTTCCCGAAAACGGTGACGTCACCGCCAAGACCGTCGAACTCCGCGAAACGGGCACCGTTATCTGTACGGGCACAGCCATCGACAAAACCTCTCTGCTGAAGGCACTGGACCGGCTCCGAGCTATGTCCGAGGTTGTGGACGTTCAGGTCGATCAGGTGCTCGGCAAGGCCGCCATCCAATTCACCTTCAACTTTCAATGGGGTGGGAATCCTAACAAGCGATGAACTTCGATTTCAAAAACCGCCAGCAACTCCTGACCACTCTCGCACTGGGCTTCATCGGCCTCTGGGCGGCGGAAAGTCTCCTCATCACGCCTCTGGTTCGAAGCTGGATTAGCCGCAACGGGAAAATCAAGATCCTGCGAAAGCAAGTTCGTGATGGCGAGCTGCTGATTCACCGCGAACAAGGCATCCGAAATCGATGGAATGAGATGCTGACCAACACGCTGCCGTCCGAGGTGTCCGCCGCTGAAAGCCTTGTGTTGGGGGCTTTCGACGGATGGTCCCGAGAGAGTCGCGTGAGCATCATGTCCATAAAGCCTCAGTGGAAACGGAACGATGACGACTACATGGTCCTGGAATGCCGGGTGGACGCCGCCGGAAGTTTGTCGACTATCACGCGATTCTTGTATGAAATCGAGCACGACCCCCTGGCTCTCAAGGTGAATTCCGTCGAGCTAAGTTCCCGCGACACCACCGGGTCGCCCTTAACTCTCGGCTTGCAGGTTAGTGGGCTGGTGTTGAGCACGGAGAAACGATGAAAACCGCCCCGGATATAATTCCTCACCGCCGTTGGGCAATCTGGCGGAGCTTTCTCCCAACTGGGATTGCTGGAATGTTGGCTCTCACCGCAGTCGTCGCCACACTCGGCCGTCTTCATGGAGCAGCCACGAACAGTGACCCCACGACCGTTACCAACGCCCTGGTGATCACCAACGCCCCTCCCTCCGGATCGGTCGCAATCGACTACAGTGCTTTTCGGATGATCGCGGACCGCAATATTTTTAACGCGGGCCGCAGCAGCCGTCGCAGCGCTCGCGGTGAGGAACGACAGACCCGTGAAGTAAAGGTCGAGTCGTTCTCCGTCGTCGGCACCATCAGCTATGCAAAGGGCGACTTCGCTTTCTTTGATGGCTCTGGCAAAGAGTTCCGAAAACCACTCAAGGTCGGGGAGTCGATCGCAGGTCATAAACTGGTGGCAATCGGAATCGATGACGTGCAAATGGAAGCAGGCGACAAGAAGCTTATCTTGAAGATGGGCGCACGGATGCTCCGTGAAGAGGATGGCCCATGGCAACTCATGGATACGTCGCCTTTAGGCCGCGATTTCAAGAAAGCTTCCGTTTCATCCAGCAGTTCGAGTGATACCGCCGCCTCGGAATCGACGGATGCCGGCGGTGATGATGCGCTGAAGCGTCTATTAGAAAAGCGAGAGAAGGAGTTAAAGAATGAAAACCAATAAATTGACCTCAATCACCGCCAGCTTGGCGCTGAATCTGTTTACTGTGGCCGCCCTGCGGTCCGAAGAGAAACCGGCCGAGGCAACCGCGGTCAGCGCCGCCGCGGAAAAACCGGATTCCAAAGTTGCGGACACAAAACCCGACTCCCCGCCGACAACTCCGGAGAAGCCGCTACGCCTCAATTTTCGCAACGCGCCGCTCGAGATGGTTCTCAATTACCTGAGCGAGGCCGCAGGTTTCATCATCGTGCCGGAGACAGAAATTCGCGGAAAGATCGACGTGTGGAGCAATCAGCCTGTTTCTCAGAACGAAGCCCTAAGTATCCTCGATACCGCGCTGACGAAGAACGGCCTCTCGGCACTGCGCAACGGTCGCACTCTTACGATTGTCTCCAGGGAAACGGCTAAGCGACGGGACATCCCTGTAAAGAGTGGCAATG
>SIBK01000085.1 GCA_009695205.1 Pedosphaera sp.
AGTATTCGTTGCGCAGGAGGAGTTCCTGATCCACCGAACCAGAGAGGGTCGCCAGCATTCGTTTTTAATTCATCGACGAGACTTAACCGAGCCAACGGCCTGGGAGCAATCTCCTCATCGCCCTGTGAATCGTTGAATATCGGTAGGTTTGAGTTTTTTGACCCTACGGCGTGCAAACCAAGCTTAAAAAGGAGTAAGGAGTAATTGGGTGTTAACAAAGCATGGCAGGTTCGTTTTCGACGACTTGTAAAGAGGGTCACCTGTTTTTCTACTTTATCCGGCGGTGTGGCCGTCGGCATGGAACCGGTTGAAGAGGTTCAAAGAGAACTGCTCCGAATCCGCAACCTCCGCTTGCCCAGCATCCGTGTCGACTGCACGATCGGCCCCTCGACTATGGACACTTCTTTTCGTTTTTTTCTGCCGACTCTCGCCGCTGCGTTGATCGCGGGGGTATCCCAGGCCGACGAGGGCATGTGGCTCTACAGCCGGCCGCCGCGGGAGCTCCTGCGGCAAAAGTACAATTTCGAACTCACGGACCCTTGGCTGGAACATTTGCAAAAATCCTCCGTCCGCTTCAATTCCGGTGGTTCCGGCAGCTTTGTCAGCGAAGACGGCCTGGTGATCTCCAATCATCACGTTGGGGCCGATGCCTTGCAAAAGGTCAGCACGGAGGCGAAGAATTACCTCCAGGATGGATTTCACGCGCGGACACTTTCGGAGGAGATTAAGTGTGTTGATCTTGAGCTAAACGTCCTGCAGGAGATTGAGGATGTGACGACTCGAGTGAACCTCGCTGTGCCCGCTGAACTTACACCGGATGAGGCGTTTAAGGCGCGTCGCCGGGTAATATCCGAGATGGAAAAGGAATCACTGGACCGCACCAAGCTGCGGTCGGACGTGGTAACGCTTTACCAGGGGGGTGCTTATCATCTCTATCGAGTCAAACGCTATACCGATGTCCGGCTCGTGTTTGCCCCGGAGCAGCAGATCGCGTTTTTTGGTGGGGATCCGGACAACTTCGAATTTCCTCGGTTTGACCTCGATATCTGTTTGTTCCGTGTTTACGAGAATGGTCAACCGGTGCGGGTTTCGCACCATTTGACGTGGTCGAAAAGCGGTGCTGCCGAGGGTGAATTGACGTTTGTTTCGGGACATCCAGGGCGAACGGAGCGTTCACTCACTGTGACGGAGTTGGAGTATCTGCGGGATCTTCAGTTTCCGGCGACCCTCGCGCGGTTGAAACGTTTGGAAGTACTGCTTGCCGCCTGGAGCGGCCGCAGTGAGGAGAATGCACGGCGGGCCAAGGACGATTTGTTTGGCGTGCAGAATTCTCGGAAAGCGCGCGATGGCGGCCACGCTGGCCTCTACGATCCGGTGATCATGGGAGCGAAGTCCCGGGCTGAATCCGAATTTCGTCGTCGGCTAGCATCTCTCCCGGAGCATGCCGGGGCCGCTGCGGCTTTCGATCGCATTGCCGCTGCGCAGGGGGTTATCCGGCAGCATCGGTGGCGCTACACCGTGCTGGAGGGAGGGCAGGGGTTTTCCGGTGAACTATTCGGAATTGCCCGGACGCTGTTGCGGGCTGGCGAGGAGCGCCCCAAACCGAATGGCGAACGATTGAAGGAATTTGGCGAGGCATCGCGGCCATCCCTGGAGCTCTCTCTGTTTTCGGATCAGCCCATCTATCCGGATTACGAAATTCTTCGTTTATCCGATTCCCTTACATGGCTCACCGAGCAGCTTGGCTACGGGGATCCCACGGTTCAGAAGATACTCGCAGGCAAGTCGCCCCGAGCGCGTGCGGTGGAGCTGGTTCAGGGAACGAAAGTCCAGGACGTCGCTCTACGGAAAAAACTTTTCGAAGGCGGCGCGGGAGCAGTGACCGCGGCAAACGATCTAATGATCGAACTGGCACGAAGCATCGATGCCGAGGCGAGAGAGTTGCGCAAGACGATTGAAACCCAGGATGAAGTGAAGAAGCAGGCCCATGCGGCCATCAGTCGGGCACGCTTCGCCTTGGGCGGGGCCGATTCCTATCCGGACGCGACCTTTACGCTGCGGCTCGCCTACGGTTTGGTTAAGGGGTACGAGGAAAATGGCCAAGCGGTACCAGCGCTAACCCGGATCGCGGGGCTATACCAACGCAGTGCGGAACATAAGAACCGGCCGCCGTTTGATCTGCCAACTCGGTGGGTAAAGCGCAAATCGGCGCTCAACTTGAAAACCCCGTTCAATTTCGTCGGCACCCACGACATCATTGGGGGCAACTCGGGCAGCCCGGTCGTGAACAGGGCGGGCGAATTCGTGGGAATTATTTTTGACGGAAACCTGCCCAGTCTGCTTCTGGATTTCGCCTACGAAGAGGTGCAGGCCCGTTCGCTTTCGGTGCACAGTGCCGCCATCCTGGAGGCGTTGCAAACGGTGTACAACGCCCCGGAACTAGTTCGCGAATTGAGGACCGGACTTCGGAAGAAATGAAGCGCGCTGGAGATCCTTCCTCAACCCCCATCTGACCGTTGCCCATGGGACGATTCGCAGCGCGAATTTATTTTGATGCCTTCGAGCACGGGCTGAAGCTTGTGGGGTTCATGACGTTGGTCGTCCTGCTGATCACGGCGACACCTTTTGACGCCACCCGTCTCGCGGTGGTTCCGCGGACGGTGGGAGGCCTGACAGGGGTCCTGATTGGTCCGATGGTGCATGCGAATGTTCTGCACCTCGCCGTGGTCGCACTCCCCTTATTTGCCCTTCTGTCGATTTCGTTTTGGAGCCGACGCCACCGCACGGGGCCGATGCTCGGGATGCTGTGGTTGGCAACCGGAGCCAGCGCGTGGTTGGTCGGACCGACCGGAGGGCACCATCTGGGTGCGAGCGCGCTCGTGACGGCCTTTGTGGGTTACCTGATGACCGGAGCATGGATCACGGGACGGCGGCAAGTGTTCCTTGGTGCAGTCGTTTGTGGCGGTTTGGCAATGGTCGCCTGGATCCTCTTGCCCCAACCAACTCTGCTATGGGCCGAGTTGCTCGGCTACCCGATCGGGGGTGTTGCCGCCCTGTTGAATCGAGGGCGACTGAAGGCGCGAGCTGTTCCGATTTGAGATCGGCGTGCATTTATCCGCGGCTGGCGGAGAATTCCACAAAGTTCCGCAGGAGACGCAATCCATTCTCCTGGCTTTTTTCTGGGTGAAATTGGGTGGCGAACAGGTTGCCCCGCCAAATGGAGGACGCGAAGTCGTCGCCGTAGTCGGTCCGGGTGGCCACAAGGGATTCGTCCGTGGGAGCCGGATAAAAGCTGTGCACAAAATAGAAATATGCGCCGTCTGGAATACCTCGATAGAGTGGACAATCCGGCTGCGTAATCCGGACCTGATTCCAACCGATCTGGGGAATTTTCAGACCCGGACTCTTGTGAAAACGAACCACGCGTCCGCCGAAGACGGCGAGACCGGCGGCGCAAGAATTGAACTCCTCGCTCCGTTCGAACAACGCTTGGTACCCGACACAAATCCCCAGGAAAGGCCGGTCTGCCAGGATCCACTCGCGGGTTGCCGCGAGCAATTCCTGGCGCTGGAGAGCGCCGATACAATCGTCGAAGGCTCCCACCCCGGGCAGCACTACCGCTTCGGCGTTTTGCATCGCTGCGGGCGTACGGACGCGCTCCACATCGGCTCCGACCTTGCGAAGGGCTTTTTCAACGCTGCGAATGTTGCCGGAATCGTAGTCGAGCAAGGCGATCATGACGAAGGGTTGGACGATGGCTTGCAGTTCCCCAGACGTTCCGGGAACTCAAGAGCCAGGAGTATGCGCAAGTTCCCGTTCCGTTTTCAATCGTAACTGGCCACAGGCCGCGTCGATATCGTGCCCCTTCTCCCGGCGGAGCGTGGCGGTGATCTCTTCTTTCAGCACGGCTTGAAGAAAGCGTTCGCAAACCTCATCCGTCGGCCGGCCCCACGGAAGACCCTCGACGGTGTTGTACGGTATCAGGTTCACTTTGGCATGCAGACGGCGGGCGAGCCGGGCCAAGGGACTCGTCTGGTCGAGGGAATCATTGATCCCGGAAATTAGGATGTATTCCAGCGTGAGCATCTTTCCCTTTCTCACGACGTGGTACTCGCAAGCAGACGTCAATTCTGCCAACGGATACTTGCGATTGATAGGCATGATCTTTGACCGGACGGCGTCCGTTGCTCCGTGCAATGAAATCGCCAGCCGGAATTGGAGTGGTTCCTCGGCTAGTTGGCGAATTTTCGGGGCGAGCCCACTCGTGGAAATCGTGATCTTGCGGGCACCGATGCCACCGCCCCAGGGCGCATTGAGAATGCGCAGCGCTATCAGCAGGTGATCGTAATTCGCGAGTGGCTCGCCCATGCCCATGATGACCAGGTTGTTGATGAGGCGTGGTTTGCTGGAGGCGGGTGCGGGCTTGGGTGCGGGCGGTGGCTCAGAGGGAGCTGGGTCCGCCACGTGAGCCGGGACGGACTGCTCCTGGTGCCATCGTTCCACCGCAAGGACCTGGCCGATGATCTCGTCGGGAGTCAGATTCCGTTTGAAGCCGTCAAGTCCGCTGGCGCAAAACTGGCAACCGTAAGCGCAGCCCACCTGGGTGGAAACGCACAAAGTGTGACGGTCGCTGGCCTCTCCATACAGGGCGGGGTTGGCCGGGATCAGGACGGTCTCGATCAACTGCCCATCAAACAATCGCCACAGAAACTTCTGAGTTGTGTCGTGCGATCCCTGTTTCCGCACCAGCTCAGGCAGGGCGAGAGTGAAGGTGGCGGCGAGTTTCTCGCGCAATGGCCGAGAAAGATTCGACATCTTCTCCCAGGCGGTCGCCCGCGTCGCATACAGCCAGTGGAGCAGTTGATCCACGCGGTAGGTCGGCTGCTGCCATTCGGTAAATAAGGCAACCAGTTGCTCACGAGTCTGCGATCGGACATCGGGCAGGCGGGCATCGGGCGGGCGGGCGAAGGAGGTCATTCGGCGAGATCGACGTTGTCAGATGGACTGGGCGAAAAGGGCGTCAGTCCTGAATGAAGTAACTCAGATTCTCCAGCTCGATGGCAAGGTTGACATTATTAACGGTCACGTTTTCCGGGACGTGTGCGACGATGGGGGCGAAATTGAGAATGCCGGTGATGCCTTCAGCGACGAGTTGGTTGATGACCTCCTGGGCGGCGCTGGCTGGCACTGCGAGAATCGCCATTCGAACTCGGTGTTTTCGGATCACCTCACCCAGTTGATTCATGGGGAGGATCGGGGTGGTTCCGGACCGGTCGCGGTGTCGCTGCGGTTCTTCATCGAACGCACCCACCAATTCGAATCCCTCCTGCTCAAAACCCTGGTATTGCAACAGGGCAGTTCCGAGATTGCCGACGCCCACCAGCACGACAGGTTGAAGCCGGTTGGTACCGAGGAGGTCTGAAATCATTTTCGCCAACTGCTTGACGTTGTATCCTAAACCGCGAGTGCCGAATTGACCGAAGTAAGTAAGATCCTTCCGCAACTGGGTCGGCTTCACGCCAGCCGCCCGCGCGAGGGCTTCGCTACGCACCGTCTGCAATTCATTCTGTCGGAGCCGTTGTAGGCAGCGCAGATAAATACTTAACCGGTAAATTGTTTTGCGGGGGATTTCGAGCCGGAGGGATTTCTTCAAGATAAGACGAGTGAAGTTAAACCGTGTGAGGACGGCGGGTTGGGGAGGATGGGCGGCCTATTGTTTTACAGTCCGAATCTCGCCGGTTTGCGGATTGTAAGACCACGCGACTCCGGGGGGCGGGGTCGGCATGGTTACGAGCAGCCCTTGCTTTACGAGCTCATTCAAATCCTTCGGATACCGGTCTTCCATGGCATGAAACTGCTGGATCGCCGACTGGATCTCGACAAACCCGACCGTTTTGGCAGCCGTCCGCTTCCCGCGCGCCTGGGCACCGAGGTAGTCGACTGGCGCCAAGAGCGGGTTCCCTGAGTTTGCGAGCGGGTCTTCCGCTGGCTTGGCTGCGTCCTTTTTGCCGCAACCCAGGGCTAGGGCGACGGCAACAAGCATAATGAAGTTCCAACGATTCACGGACTCAAGCTAGCGCGTGTGAATTCAATTTGCCAGAGTGAGCCCACATGAGCTGGTTGTACCGCCGGGTGATCCGGCCTGTTCTCTTCTCGCAAAATTCGGAAGTTATCCACGACCGCACTTTGCAGGCGCTCGCTTGGGGCGCACGACGTCCTCCGCTGGTGCGCCTTGTGCCCGCCGTGTATGGAGCCCCGGAACTGCCCGTAGACTGCCTGGGCCTGACCTTTCCCAATCCAGTGGGACTCGCTGCCGGCATGGACAAAGAGGCTGTCGCCCTGCCGATGTGGGAGGCCTTTGGCTTTGGATTTTGTGAAATGGGGGGCGTCACTTGGCACGCCCAACCCGGAAATCCCAAGCCCCGCATGTTTCGCGCGGTGTCGGATGGCGCCCTGGTAAATCGAATGGGATTCAACAACGGCGGGGCGCTGGCTCTCGCTTCTCAATTGGATGCCTGGCGCGATGCAGCTCTTTGGCCAGCACATCCGGTGGGGGTCAACTTGGGGAGATCCAAGGTCACTCCAAACGACCGGGCCATTGAGGACTACGCGAGTTCCTTCAAAACACTCCGCGAAAAAGCGGATTTTTTTGTGGTGAATGTGAGTTCACCCAACACACCCAATCTGCGCGAGCTGCAGGATCGGTCCGCTCTGAATGCAATTCTGACTGAACTTAAACGATTGAATTGCGAGTCGGCCGGAAAGGAGAAACCCCTCCTGGTGAAGATTGCCCCAGATCTCTCTCCCGAAGCCCTTGACCAAATCGCTGAAGTCGCCATCGCCCACCGACTCGATGGACTGGTGGCAACCAATACCACGGTGACCCGACCCGCCACCGCCGAGCCCCGCTCCGCATTGGTTTATTCCGAATCCGGCGGCCTCAGCGGCCGGCCTGTCCGCACCCGAAGCACCGAGGTCATCCGCCACCTCTATCGCCGCACCGCTGGGCGGATTCCCATTATTGGCGTGGGCGGGATTTTCTCGGCCGACGACGCTTGGGAAAAAATCATCGCTGGCGCAACTCTCGTTCAGATTTACACAGGAATGGTTTACGAGGGCCCGGCCATTGCGGGCGACATCGTCCGTGGATTGGTCCAGAAGCTCGGGAACCGCTCGTGGAGTGATGTCGTCGGTTCGGCCGCGTGACAGTTCAAATCACCGTCATCAGTCGGTAACGGCGCCCTCGCTCGCGGAGCGGACCAAAGCGGCGTATTTCGCCAACACGCCGCGCGTGTACCGGGGCTTCGGTTGCTTCCAAAGGCGCAGCCGGCGGTCGAATTCTTTCGCGCTGATATCCAGCGTGACGGTCCGTTTCTCGGCATCAATTCGAATAACATCGCCGTTGCGAATCACGGCGATGGGTCCGCCTTCGTATGCCTCAGGCGTCACGTGGCCGATCACGAATCCGTGCGAGCCTCCGCTGAATCGCCCATCGGTGATCAGGGCGACCTCTTTGCCCAGACCCTTTCCCATGATCGCAGACGTTGGAGATAGCATCTCCCGCATGCCCGGCCCCCCTTTGGGACCTTCGGAGCGGATGATGATCACGTGCCCTTTTTTTACCCGGCCTCCCAGAATGCCCTGCAACGCGCTTTCCTCGTTCTCAAAAACGATCGCCTTACCCTCAAACTGCAGCCCTTCCTTGCCGCTGATTTTTCCGACGGCACCGCCCGGACAAAGATTGCCGCGGAACACCACGAGGTGGCTGGAGGACTTGATTGGGTTGTCGAAGCCACGGACGACATCCTGTCCCTTGGGATATTTTGGGGCCTTTCGGAGGTTTTCACGCAATGTTTTCCCCGTCACGGTCATGCAATCACCGTGCATCAATCCCTCGTCGAGCAGCATCTTCATCAGGGGCAGGGTGCCGCCGATTTCGACCAGTCGGGCCATCACATACTTGCCCGACGGTCTGAGGTCGGCGAGGACCGGCACGCGTTTTCCGACGCGGGTCCAGTCACCGATCGTCAATTTCACGCCGGAGGAATGGGCCATGGCGATCAGGTGCATCACCGCGTTGGTGGATCCGCCCAATGCGATAACCAGGGTTATGGCATTCTCGAACGCTTCCCGAGTCATGATGTCCCGGGGCAAAATGCCCCGGCGGATGAGATTCATCACGGCGGCGCCGGCCTGTTCGCAATCGAGGGTCTTGTCCTTTGAAATAGCCGCCTGAGCGGATGAATTCGGCAGGCTCATGCCGAGAGCTTCGATGGCACTGGCCATGGTGTTGGCCGTGTACATGCCGCCACAGGAACCGGCTCCCGGAATCGCAACCTCCGCAATTCCCTCCACTTCGCTCGCGCTGCAGGTGCCGGCGGAATTGCGGCCCACCGCTTCAAAAATGTTCACGATATCGACATTCTGGCCGTTATATTCGCCGGGTAAGATCGTGCCTCCATAAACGAAAAGGCTCGGTCGATTCAACCGCCCCATCGCCATCACGCAGCCCGGCATGTTCTTGTCACAACCCCCGACTGCGACAAACCCATCGAAGCCCTGACATCCCACCACCGTTTCGATCGAATCCGCGATGACTTCCCGCGATACCAGGGAGTATTTCATCCCCTCGGTGCCCATCGAAATGCCGTCTGAAATGGTGATCGTATTAAAAACGATCGCCTTGCCGCCCGCCTCGTTGATGCCCTGGGCCACGCTCACGGCAAGCTGGTCGATATGCATGTTGCACGGAGTGACCATGCTCCAGGTTGAGGCGATCCCAACCTGGGATTTTCGGAAATCCTCCTTCTTGAAACCGGTTGCGTACAACATGCCACGGCTGGGGGCACGTTCGATGCCATCCACGACGATGGACGACCACTTCCGTTGCGCGGGCTTGGCGGAGCGACTAGACAATGAACTCATGCGGGGGTTGATACTTCCGTTTGTCGCTGAAAAGGTCAAACCGGATGAACGCCTCGTTGACCGCGATGAAATCAACAAGCGGTTGCGCAAACTTCTTCCAGAAAATCGATCCTGCTGTTGCTGCGAGCCGTCTTCCCGGCATATTCGGGGCGTGAAACACTGGGTTGCAGACTATTTGAACAAACAAAAGCAGGCGTACGCCGCGTTGGATCCATCGGACATCGTCCCGCTGGTGGACGTCTTGCGACGAGCGCATGCGGCCGACCAGCAGATTTTTTCCATGGGCAATGGAGGCAGTGCCGCCAACGCGTCCCATTTTGCGGTCGACCTCGGCAAGGGTGCCTCGGACAAGCTCGACCGGCGCTTCCGGGTGCTGTCGCTCACGGACAACACCCCCTGGATTACCGCCCTGGGAAACGACTACCACTATGACGAGATCTTCGTGCGCCAGTTACAGAATTATGCACGCTCCGGCGATGTGCTGATCGGCATCAGTGTCAGTGGGAACTCTCCGAATTGTGTGAAGGCCTTCGAATGGGCTCGTTCAAATGGGGTGATCACCATCGGTTTGTTGGGGGCGAAACGTGGGCGGATGGCTGATTTATCGGACCATTCCGTAATTGTCCAGGATTCACACTTCGGCCGTACGGAGGATGTTCAGATGACGATCCTTCATCTTTTGTGCTACGCCTTCATGGAGCAGCCCCTAGCCGGTGCGAGGCCTTAGGCTTTAGGCTGGAGGTTCTAGACCTTTGGTCCCGCCTCCAGCCTCTTTTGGCCTCTTGCCCCTGGAGGGTCGGCCCCGGCACAGTGACGGGACATGAAGCGAGTCGTCTTGCTAGGCAGCACCGGATCCATCGGCACAAGCACGTTGAAGGTGGTCGAGGATTTACCCGGTGAACTCCAGTTGGTGGGGCTTGCCGCAGGGGGCAACGTCGATTTGCTTGCCGAACAGACGACCCGCCATTCCCCGCAGGCAATTTCGATACACGATCCCGCCAAAATTCCTGGTCTAAAATCCCGCGTGGCTACTGGGGTTCGCGTTTTTTCGGGACCGGACGGACTTCTCGAACTGGCTACGATGCCGGAGGCGGACATCGTTCTGATCGCCATTGTGGGGACGGCCGGGCTCGCCCCGGCTCTGGCGGCGATTCGGGCGGGCAAGGATATTGCTATCGCGTCGAAGGAGATTCTGGTGATGGCCGGTGAGATTGTGATGACCGAAGCCCGCAAACACGGAGTGAAGGTTCTCGCGGTGGATAGCGAACACTCTGCGATATTCCAATGCCTGGATGGCAAGCCGCCGAGTTCGGTCCGCAATTTGTGGCTGACAGCATCCGGGGGGCCATTTCGGAAAACCCCGGCGGAAGAGTTTGCGAGCATCACGATCGAGCAGGCGTTGAAACACCCCTCGTGGGTGATGGGGCGCAAGATCACCATCGATTCGGCCACATTGTTCAATAAGGGCCTGGAGATGATCGAGGCGCGTTGGCTGTTTGATATCGAGATGGACCGGGTTCAAGTGATCGTTCACCCGCAAAGTGTCGTGCATTCAATGGTCGAGTTTGTCGATGGCTCGGTATTGGCGCAGTTGTCGACCCCGGACATGTGCCTTCCGATTCAGTATGCCCTGATGTATCCGGCGCGAGCCCCGAGTGCTCGCGTGCAAACCAATTTTGCCCGGATTGGACAGTTAACCTTCGAGGAACCCGATACCGTCCGATTTCCTGCCCTTGCACTGGCTCGCCGAGCCGGGACGGTCGGCGGAACGCTGCCTGCCGTCTTGAACGCGGCGAATGAGGTGGCAGTGGACCATTTTTGTCGCGGGACGCTGAGCTTCACAGGAATCACCCAAACGGTCGCTCACGTCCTCGACGGTCATTGCGTTGTAAGCCAGCCGACACTCGACGAAATCCTTGCTGCGGATCGTTGGGCTCGGGAGGAAGCAACCCGAGTTTCGGCGGAGGCCTCCCAGTAACTACCACGGGGTGATCGCCGGCGACCGTCGCGTCGAGCGAGGAACAGCTCGACCGGCTTTCCATTCAAGGCGTCGGAAACTGCACCACGAATGTTGCGCCGCGACCGGGTTCACTCTCACACCAGACTTGGCCATTCATTGCTTCGACCATCTTCTTCACGATCGACAGGCCGAGGCCGGTTGAGTGTTCGCCACCGGTGGGCTTGGCGCTGAGGCGGGCGAATTTTCCAAAAAGTTTCTTCTGATCTTCCGCGCTCAAGCCGGGGCCTTCATCCTGCACTTCGCAGCGAACCGCCGCATCCGAGGTTTTCAAGCGCGCGAAAATGTTTTTGCCGGAGGGCGAGTATTTCACAGCGTTCGAGACGAGATTCTCGAAAACTTGAACGCACACGGCGGGATCAATCAGAGCTTTAATAGGGGCGGCTCCGCATTCCAAATGGATCGTCTGCTGCTTGGCGGCGGCCCGGGGGAGTTGGGTTTCCACGACAGAAGCTACGACTCGACAAAGGTCGGTTGGAGCCAGGCTGAGTATCATCTCCCCGCGCTCAATGCGATTCGCGTCGAGAAGATTTTGCACCATCTCCGCCATGCGGGCGACCGTGTCGCGAATCCGACGTCCGTTCTCCTCCAGTTCGCGATGCTGGAGAGATTCCCCATCTTCCATCACCATTTCCGAATAGCCCTTGATGGCGGATAGCGGGTTTCGTAGATCGTGCGCGGCTATGCCCATGAACTCATTTTTCTCCTCGTTGAGCCGACTGAGTTCCTGTCCGTAGCGAACCATGGTGTCGCGGGCGTGTTTCAGCTCCAGGTGGGTCTGCACCCGCGCGAGCAGTTCGGGGGGGGTGAAGGGCTTGGTCACGTAGTCCACCGCGCCGGCTGCCAACCCGTGCACCAGGTGGCTCACTTCATTGCTGGCGGTGAGAAAAATGATCGGAATGGATTGCGTCGCCGGATCGGCTTTGAGTCGGCGGCAGACTTCCAGGCCATCCATCTCCGGCATCATGAGGTCGAGCAGAATCAGGTCTGGCAACTTCTTCTGCACACGCTGCAGGGCCGCCGCGCCGCTGGTCGCCGGCATGATCGAATAGCCGGCCTCGCGTAGCATCGTGCCGACCACCTGAATGTTTTGCTGCACGTCATCGACCACGAGGACGAGGGAGCTCTGCGGTGATGGCGGGGTGGCTGGAGGTACCGGGTTCATGTTGTCGGCGGGCAGTGTGCCAGCAGATTTTCGATGAGTTGAGGAAACGCCTCCAGCGACTTCGGCAACCGGTCAAGGTCGAAGTGTTGCGCTTGGTGAAAGAGTTCTTTGCCATAGCGTTGCAGGGCTGTGACTCCGTACGCTTCACACAGCGTCCGTAGCCGCAAGGCGAATTCTTCCACCGGCGCCAATTCCAGTGTCTGACACAGCTCGGGCCAATCTCCATTTTGTTCCGATCGCAATTTCGCCACCAATTCCGGCCATCGGGCCCGCACCTCAGAGGGCGTCACGTACGGAATGTCGGCGGCCGGCTGTTGTTGCCCAGCCACGGGTCTGAGAGGGTCTGGTTTCTCCACCCGCTTCAAAAACCGTTTCAGCTCCGCGATCAGCTCAGCGCGGTTGAAAGGCTTGCGGATGAACCCATCACAAATCTTCCGCGCTTTCGCTTCCTCCTCGCGAAACGATGACGCCGTCACCGCGATCACCGGGATGTGCTTCAACGCGGGGTTCGCTTTGAGCCGTTTCGTCGTCTCGTGCCCATCGAGCTCTGGCATGCGCATGTCCATCAGGATCACGTCGGGCCGCTGTTTTTCCGTCTGTTCCAGAGCTTCCAGTCCGTTCGTGGCCGTGATCAATTTGTGCCCCTTGCCCTCGAAGTAGCCGGACAATAAATCGCGGTTCAAGGCCACGTCGCCAGCCACCAGGATTGTCGCCGGAGCGAACTGTGCGAAGTCCCCCTCGCCACCCATTGCCAAGGCGTCGGACTCGGCCAGTTCCGTGATGGCCACGTTGGGGAATACGAAGCAGAAACTGCTGCCTTTGTCGGATTCGCTCTGCACTGTGATCACGCCGTGCATCATCTCGGTGAGCCGCTTGGTGATCGTCAAACCCAGGCCGGTGCCGCCGAACTTGCGCGTGCTTTGACCGCTCACCTGCGAGAACGCGCCGAAGATCCGCTCCTGTTGGTCCTTGGGAATTCCAATGCCTGTGTCCGAGATTTCGAGGAAGAGCGTGATGCGGGTTTCGACGGGTTCGGGCGGGGCAGGCGTCTGGCTGGCCCGTGAGCCGGGCGTTCCGCTGGGTTGAAGTATTGTGGCACTTCGCGGATGGCTTGGCTTCACACCCCTGAGTCCGGGTGGCACGATGCCACCCTCACTGGCACGCAAGACGCCTGCCGTCGCATATTCCGCCCAAACGTGAATCGCTACGTGCCCCTTGTCGGTGAATTTCAGCGCATTGCCGACCACGTTGAACAACACCTGCCGCAGCCGCACTTCATCGAGCATCAACCCTCGCGGCAGTTGCGGGTCAATCTCCGTCAGCAATTTCACGCCTTTCTCCCCAGCTTTGATCGAGAATATTTGACGAATCTCTTCCACCAAGCGTGCCACCGACACCGGTTCGTAATGCAACTCGAGCTTGCCCGCTTCAATTTTGGACAAGTCCAGAATGTCGTTGATCAGCGTGAGCAACGTGCGCCCGCTGGAAGTGATGGCATCGAGGTAATTGCGGTCCTTGGACCCGGCCATTTGTGTGCGGAGCAATTCGGAGAAACCGAGGATGGCGTTCATCGGCGTGCGGATCTCGTGCGACATGTTCGCCAGGAACTCGCTCTTGGCTTCGTTGGCCGCTTCGGCGAATTCCTTCGCCTTGGCGAGCTGGACGTTGCGGGATTCGATCTCCGGGTTCTTGGCTTCCAATGTTTCGCACGCCCTCTGTTCCTCCGTCAGCAACCGCTCGCGCAATTGTTCGGCCTCGAGCTTCCGCCGGATCACCAGCGACCGCGCAACAAAGGCCCAGCCGACCAAACCCAACAAACCACCACTCGACGGGACCACGATGAATGCGTTGGCAAACCACGGCGGCGCGATCGTCAGGTGTGCCACGGCGGCTGGTGAATAGTTCAGGTCTCGGTCGATCGATTGGGCGAAGAAGGTATATTCACCTCGCAATTTGGTGGCCAACTAAACTGGGCATCGCGTGTCGCAGGCTGCCACCGTGCATCGGTCTTCTCCGGGGCGGTGGCCACGCGGCCAGGGACGATGGCGTAGCGGTAGAGCCGCTTTTCGGGGCGAGTACGAAAATCTACGCAGTTGCATTTGAACGTCACCAACCGTCCGGCGGTGACGTGCGGCAGTGGCTGCAAATTCGTGTAAACCAGATCGGTTTGCACCGTGACGGTTGGAGTCCGCGTGGTCAAAAGGGCGGGTTGGTAGCGGGTCAGCCCCCTCTCACCGCCAAACCACATCACGCCGTTCCGATCCTGGGCAATCGAATCAACAGACCCTGTCAGAAGACCATCGCCCTCATCCAGCGGGCTCCATGTCACGCCATCGTAGCGCGTCACGCCCGTGTGAGTGGCGAACCAAAGATTGCCGTCTGCAGAGCGACAGATCTTTGTGACGGAGCTTGGGACGAATTTCTCGCTGCCGCGAGCGACCGGCCCCATTGTCTGCCCGTCGAACCGGGCCAGGCCGCCGTCGGTGGAACCAAACCAGATGCTGCCATCGGGCCTGCTTTCAATGGCATTCACGTATCTTTCCGGAGCGCCATTGGTCTGCGTGAACTCTTTCCATCGAGTTCCGTCGAACTGGGCGATTCCGCCAAAGGCGCCAATCCACACCATTCCTCGCGGGTCGCAATGAATGGGGTAAATTGCGTTGGCCATCAACCCATTGGTCTCGACAAGCGTTGGGACGCCGTTGCTTCCTTCGAAGCGAATCACGCTACCGTTGAGGCTTCCGGCCCACACCGCCCCGTCGATTGCGCGTCCGAGGCTCGAGATCCTATTGCCTCGCAGTCCAGGGAAATTTGTAATGACTGAAACAATCCGATCGCCACTCAGTCGTGCGATGCCCCCTGGACCGATTACGGATGTAGCGGCTCCACCCAGGACGAGCATCTGGGCGGAACGCACGATGCCCCCCGGATCGCCTGCGGGCGAAGCAAAGGCCGCCCAGCTCAAGCCATCAGGACCGGGCACCATCCCTAAGAGCGAGATGGCTACCGAGATGATTTTGAAACGTGTGCCATCGAACGACAGGGTCCCGTTCGTGCGCATGCCTGCCACCAGAGAGCCGGCTGGAATCGTCTGCAGGCTGATCACGGTTCCCGCGGCTAAACCATCCGCAGCCGTGTAATGAGTGAACGTTTTCTCCTCGTAACGCCACATGCCATCTGACGCGCCGAACCAAGTGGCGCCGTCCGGTCGGGTATGGATGTTTCAACAAGCGCCACCGGCATGACTGTTCTGGCCACCCGTGAGGTCGCCGGAGCGGTCAAAATGGGTAAAACTGCGGCCATCGAAACGGGCTACGGTTCCTCGCGCGGTTCCAAACCAAACATGGCGGTCAGGCGATACGTGGATGCACGTGATAATATCGGCGGAAAGTCCGTCGCGTTGCGTGAGATAACTAAAGTTGGTTCCGTCAAACCGCGCGATGCTGTTGGTTCCGACGGTCAGCCAAACCGCGCCGTCCGGCGCCGTTGTCACCGCGCCAGTGTCGTCCGAGAGCAACCCTTGCTGTCGGTTAAATCGGATCTGGTTTGTGCCCGCAAACCGAATCAAACCCGCCCCCGGCCCCGTTACTTAGAGGCGATCACCCACAACAGCGAGCCGTTGCGGGAAGGATTTGAGCCATGAGGGATTGTCATACCGCCAAAGATTGGTGAACTCGGTGCCATGCCCGCCGTGGAAGCGAACCAGCGCCTCCTGCGTACGCCACCATATCGCGCCGTCCGCTGTGCCCGTGATTTCCAGGATGCCGTCGGTACGCAAATTCGGCGTCGTGAACCGCACGGGTGGCTTATCGTCCTCCGGGTTGTCGAGCCAGAGACCATCGACCGTCCCGAGCCAGAACACGCCGTTGGTATCCCGGTGCGTGTCCAAGGGTGCCGTCCTCACCGGCAAGCCATTTTCCGGAGTGATGTTGAAGAACTCGCGGCTGTCGAAACGCGATAGCCCATTGATTGTGGCCAACCAGAGCATGGCGTTCGGTGCGAAAAGGATGCGACCCGTCTTTTCCACAGGCAGCCCGTCGAGGACGCTGTACTTCTTCCAGCGGCCTTTCTTGAATGGCGCGAGGCGCAAATTGAGATTGGCCAGAACCGTACGTTCGGCGTCCGTCGGATCGGGATTGGCGTAAAGAATTCGGCCCGCCTCGAACCACGCGCGTCCGCCGGGGATGTGCGCGCGGACTTGATACGCGCCCGGCTCCACGTTCGTGAATTTGAAATTCCCCTGATCGTCTGAGAGCGTCGCGGCGATGACTGTGCCCGCGGGGAATCGGGCGAGGTTCGGAGTCCCGGCATCAGCCGGTTCGGCGTTAGAATTTTCCGGGCGCAGTGGAAATGCCGCGCTCTGCCTCCTGAAGCCGGGACTCCAAACCCTCCGCTTTCCAGCACCACCGGTGTTGTCTCTGGATCAGCCAATGTCCAGTCGAGCCGTTGCTGCGGTTCGGCGGTGAGTCGGATCCCGAAGCGGTAGGCAGACAACTCGCGGGTTGTGACAAACACGTCGCAGCGCTCGGACGAATCAACCAGCATACGGTAATCCCTGCAGCGTCGGCGCTGACGCGCACACTCTTGCCGCCAAGCGATCGCACTTCGATGCTCGCCCCGGCTCGCGGCGTGCCGGCGGCATCGGTGATTTTCCCAATCACCACGTTGTAGGCCGCGCGCCCGTGACGGCAGTAGCTCGGCCAATGAATTTTCCGTGATGCGCACCGGGCGATGAGTCGCGGGCGGTGCCGTCGTCGAAGTTCTAGAGGCCAACCAAGTCCAACTCGTTTCCCGTGAGCTTCTTGAACATGGACTCGCGGATTTGCTCCGCTGTGCGGCCCTCCTTCCACACGCGAACTTCATCCATCTGTCCGTGAAAATCAGCGACCTTGCCAGGGGCGGCAATCGTACAGGAGCCGAGCCGGTTTGCTTTGCCGCCTGCCACTCCGGAAAAGGAGCCGGGAAACGAACCTTCAAATACCAGCAGTCCGTCCACGTAAAGCTTCATCCCTGCTGGGCCGGCCACTGCGGCCATATAGTACCACTGCCCGGCAATGATCGGACTTCCTGCGTCGATTTCTTGATTTTGACCGTCTACGTGCCTGACGATTAAAGCCAGATCCCCCGTCGTCCTGGCGTTACAGACGACCAGTCCGTGCTTTTCATCCCCGAACTCAAAGAAATGCGATAGCCTGCCGAAGCTCTGCCAGTTTACCCAACACTCCACGGTTGCCTCCTCGAGGTCATCAAACAGGTGTGCGGGCAGTTCGACGTAGCTGCCCTGGCCATCCAAGCGAAGTACACGATTCGGTTCGGCCGATTCCTCCATGCGGGAGAGATTCCTGCTCAAATTCGAACGGCGGATTGCCGGTTGCGGAATGGAAGTTGGAGCCTCCTCGCCGCGGCTGCTACGGGCGTCGGAGCCTTCAGGCTGGATCAATTCCATCACCACGCTGGCCAGTGCAGTCTTCCCATCCAGGGCCAGCAGCTTGCCCGCAATGTGGTGGGCGGGAGTTAGCTCCCACGACAACGTCTGTTCCGCTCCAGGCGTCAGGTGTAACTGGTAGCGCCAGCTCGCTAAACCATCCGGGCTGGTGGCCTCCAGATCCACGGGTGACAGGGTTCCCCACACGGTGAGCGCGCACACGCCGCCCGACTCGCTCGGCGCACTCCGGGCCACTTCAACTCCGTTCTTCAAGGCCCGCCCGGTCACCCCAGAAATGGGCGTACCGATGGCGTTGCTCGAGTAGACGGACAGGACAGACCAGCGAGGCAGTGTCAGCGTCGTTGGAAACGCCGTCTCCCCACTCGGGCCTGGCCGCGAAGTTTGCCGTGGTGGCCGGCGGGCGAGGCGTCGTTCGAGGGATGGGTCGGGTGTTCAAAATTCCAGAGGGCGGCCAGGCCCCATTTCTCGCCTGTCAGCGTCCGGAACATGTTCTCGCGGATTTGCTGCCCGGTGCGGGCGACCCGCCAGACGCGCACTTCGTCCATCTGGCCGGTGAAACAGTGCCCACCGGAATCGTCCACATCCGATTTAGATCGACCGAGGAAATGGTATCTGCCGTTGCCGGCCCATTGAAAGCTGCCGGTAAAATTGTTGGTCCCCACCAACGCGCCATTGAAGAACAACTGCATCCCCCTGCCGCTGGAGACGGCTGCGATATGGACCCAATGGTTGGTGCGGAGCGCGTCGGGCATAACCACATCATGATAGCCCGCGTCGATCCGGAACAGCAGGTCGGAAGAGTCGCCACCGTTGCCTATCCATAACGAATGGTTGATATCGCCATAGCCGAATACACGGGCCTACGTTCCGATCGATTTCCATTTCACCCAGGCTTCCACGGTCGCCTCGGTCAGGCCGTTGAATACATTGGGCGGCAGTTCGACGTAGCTGTCCTTGCCATCGAGTTCGAGAACGTGATTGGTCGCGGCGGGCTGGGCGTGAAGAGTTGCGACTTGCACGGACAGCTCGACGACGATGCAAAGGGCGGTCAATAGGTGGCGCCAGATTTTGGACTGCGCCAACTCTCTTGCGTTTTTGCAGGCGCACGCGACCTTCGAAAAGCCGCAGAGGTCTGCCGCAGTCAAAGCCGCTCGCGCGTCAGAGCCAGCCGGGTCCGCAGAAAAACTCCCGTGGTGTTCCTGACAGTTCTCGTCCGCTGGGGTCATCTCAATTGTGGCCGGTGCGGAACAGCAAACCACAGATGGACAAGGATGGACACTGCTAAGAAAGTGCAACCGAACTCCCGCTTGAAATTACGGGTTCTGAAACTCGAGACTTGAGAATGTTTATTTTCTGTCTAAGTTTGGACTAAATCATGGTTGATGTTGTTTATCCGATAAAGATTGCGGCGAAGCGGAGTGGACTGAGCTCGCATGTCATTCGCATTTGGGAGCGACGCTATCGGGCAGTGCAGCCGGGGCGGACGGGCACGAATCGGCGACGGTATTCAGAAGCCGATGTGGAACGTCTGCGTCTCTTGAACCAGGCCGTGCAAGCCGGGCATAGTATTGGCTCGGTGGCCCAGCATGCCACGGAGACATTGCGGGATCTTGTTTCTCGCGATCGTGATCCTGCTCCGCCTGCCTCCGGATCACCGATGGCTGCGGCGAGTGAAGTCGGTGAGGGCCATTTTGTGGCGCGTTGTCTTGAGGCGATTCGAGCGCTCGACAGCGCAGCGCTTGAGGGTGGATTGAGGGAAGGGGCACTTGCCCTTGGTTCCCAGGGATTACTGCATCGGGTCATAGGCCCGCTAGCGCATCGGCTTGGAGACTTGTGGAGGGCAGGGGATCTGACGGCGGCGCACGAGCATTTTGCGACCGCGGTTCTTCGTACTCACTTGAGACATGAGGGTAGAGCCTACGGCACTCTGGCTGGCGCACCGACGATTTTGGTGACGACTCCCGTGGGTCAGATTCACGAACTCGGCGCCTTGTTGGTAGCAGCGGCTTCGGCGAACCTGGGCTGGAATGTGATCTACCTTGGACCCAGCCTTCCGGCGGCGGAGATTGCGGGTGCCGCGCTTCAAGGGAGAGTGCGAGCGGTCGCCTTGAGCCTTGTTTATCCGGAGGACGACGCGGGGCTGCTGCGGGAGATTCTCCGGCTCCGCGGTTTATTGGCGCCGGAGATCGCTCTTTTTCTAGGTGGCCGGGCGCTGCCAGCCTACCGCGGCGCACTCAACCTGCGGGGGATTGCCCTGCTGGACGACCTGCCGGCTCTTGGATTAGCACTGGAGGAACTGCGGAATAGGCCATTGGGTCCGGGGTAGCCTGGGCGCATCCGGAAGCAGCCCTGAACGGTCAGGCTGGAGACCTGACGCACAGAAGTGCCTCCCAGCGTCAGCGGTCCGCATCACTGCCGACAAACCTCCTAATGAACCGAAACGTCGTAGTCGCGGACAGGAGTCCGCGCAAACCACGTCTCAGGAACGGTTCATGGTCTCAATTCATGTCTATTCGTTGGAAAACTTTGCTACCCATGAATCGAAGTGGAACATTCGGGTCATCTCACCGCGCAACACTTCTTATACTTTTTCCCGCTGCCGCAGGGACAGGGATCATTGCGGCCAATCTTGAGCGTCTCCCGCCGAATCGGGGTTCCCGGTTCATTCATGTGCCCCGCGTAGACCCACTTTCCATTCTCGCGACCAAACACCGCGACTTCATGGTGCTCCTGCTCCTGCTCTTTATCCGGTGCTTTGAATCGAGCTTTGAACTCCACCACCCCGGACGCGTCGTCGGGTCCGCCTCGGTCCGTGCCAACAATCTGGAGTCCCAGCCACACCGAATTCTTGGACCAACGCTCTGCGTCCTCTGCGGAATAGTCCTTCTGCTGTTCGGCGGACAAGGACGTATGGAGATAGGCGAATTCATGCTTAACGAAGGCTGAATAGCGGGAACGCATCAACGCCTCAGCCGTCGGCGCCGGAGCACCGGCTATGATGGGGCCGCAGCATGCTTCGAAGGTGGAACCTGAACCGCAGGGACAATTGTTCACTCCCATTCTTATCGAAGACAGAACGCTTCCGGGCAATACCGAAAAGTTCCCAGAGACCGAATTTATCCGTGAAATCTGAAAGCTCTCGATCGCGACTCACGCAATTTACACGTGCTGCACGACTCCAGACACGTCTGTCAGGCCGAAGTCACGACCCAAGTAGCGGTAGGTCCGTTTCGTATGATCGATCCCGAGCAGATGAAGGATCATCGTGTGGAGATCGTGCACGTGGACTGGCTTCTCAACGGCCCGGAACCTAACGTGGGCAAGCTCAAGACGGCGGTTGCCCTGCGTGAACGACGGCGGCTTCGCTGTGCACAGCAGCGCAGGGAAACGCGGTGTAATTTCCGAGCTCAATTGAAATTGAACCTGTCACTATTTTTGATGCTTGAAGACATGGAAGAGCATTGAAAGAATGGGTCCCATGCGACTCCGATTTCTTTTTTGGCCCCTCCTCTTCTCACTCGCCCTGGTTGCCCACGCCCTCGAACGTACAAACGTCGTTTTCAAAGTGTTCCAGTTTCCGCCTGATAAGATCCCCCGCATCGACGGCAGGGCGGATGACTGGGATATCGTGCCCAAGGATTACGCCGTCGGCATCGACCAACTCGCCGACACCGTCGGCGGACGCGGTACCAACTACGACCGCAGCGACCTCGACGTGACGGTTCGTGTTGGCTGGGTAAAGGGCATAAACCAACTCTATTTTCTTTATGAGGCGTACGATAATTTCTGGGATTTCGCGAAGCCCGACCTTCACAATGATATATTTGAGTTGGTGGTGGACGGTGATTTGTCCGGCGGGCCCCTCATCAAACAGATGCATCCTGCCAAACTGCCAGAAGGCGAGGCGCACTTCCGTTTTCACGGTGTGCACGCGCAAAATTATCACATTTTCACACCGGCTGAGGGCAAGGACTGGGCGATGGTATGGGGGTGTCAGCCTTGGATCAAAGAATTGCCCTACGCCAATGCCGCCTATTCGTATGATTTCAAACCGGGTCAAAGCGGCAAACTTGTTTTGGAATTCTGGATCACGCCATTTGACCATGCGCCGGCTGAAGGGCCGCAGACAGCCGTCGTGTCGCAACTCAAAGAGAACACGACGATTGGCATGTCGTGGTCCGTGCTCGACTACGACGATGAAAAATCCGAGCGCTTCAAAGCGTTTTGGAATCTCTCGCACAAAACCACGATGTACGGGGACGCCTCCGATCTGTGCGCCTTTCGCCTGATGCCGCTGGAGCGGAATTTCCGCAAGGCCCTCGACGTGCAGTGGTCGTTCCAGGTGGTCGATATGGATCGGCGGCTCGTGGCATTCAAGGACCTTTCCCAAGGGGACATCACCTCATGGAAGTGGGATTTCGGCGACGGCTCGATGGCTTCGGAACAAAACCCCCTCCACACGTACACCAAGCCAGGCGAATTTGTCGTGACATTGTTTGTCGATGGGCTGAAGGGCAAGGCGCGGCGATCGAAAGTGTGGGATGTGGTCTTGAAATAGCTGTTCCGCGCGGCGGAGCTTAAGCGCCGGCATCGCCCTAAAGGCGTGCGCTCGCGTGTTGTCCGTGGATTGTACAACGTGCATCAGCCTCTTAATTCGCTTGCCACTGCCCGTTGACTGGGGGAATGTCATCATAATTCACCGGATACAGTAAACTAAATCTGCCTAATCGCGGAGCGTCAGTCTGTGATATATGAAACCGAGATCAAAACTTCTTTACGGCAGGAGCGGCTTCACGCTGATCGAGCTACTGGTCGTCATTGCCATCATTGCCATTCTGGCTGGCATGCTCTTGCCTTCCCTAGC
>SIBK01000086.1 GCA_009695205.1 Pedosphaera sp.
GTGTTCGTTCGCCTTTCACCGCCTCCAAAGCCACCTGGGCCTTGAAAACCCCACTGTGCTTTTTTCGTTGTCGTTTCATCGTGCTCTTCCAGTTGTCCTGATGGTTTCTCTTCACTCACCATCTAAACCCCTGGTCTAGTTTTTGGGGAACACTATAGTTTGAATTCCGTCAAGAATGCTAACAATCGCGATTCGAATAGGAAACCGAAATCCCCCGGAAACGCCACAACCGCGCTCGACGCTTTGATAAATCCCTCGCCGCACGTTTCAAGGCAAGTGTCCAACGAGTTCAGATCCATGCCTCTTGTCGGATGGGATTCCTAGACACGGACCGGCAGAATTTGGTAGTCTCTAGAATCAGCATCGAGCGAACACTCCATTCGAGCCCGCTATTTCCATTGTGTTCCGAGGTTTGCTGGGTGTCATATAGCAGAAGTAAATGGCCTCTTGGTATCAAATCGGTACGGCAGTCGTAAGCGTAATTCAACATGGACTCGCAACAGTCAATCTTTCGAAAGACCGCCCTCGATAATCTTTCGTCGCCTGAGCAGCTCGATCAGCTGATGCAAGTGACGACACCGAAAGGGTGGATTTCTCTCATGGCGTGCGTCGCCCTGGTGGTAACGGCTATCGTATGGAGTGTTATGGGAACGATCCCAACCAAGGTGGGAGCTCGTGGGATCCTCATAAAGCGCGGAGGCATTTTTATCGCGACATCACGCGGCGATGGAAATGTCGTCGATATCCTGGTGAAACCGGGCGACACCGTCGCCGTTAAACAAGTTCTTACTCACGTAAGCCAGCCGGAGCTGAAACTGCGATTGGTACAAAATGAGGAATCCCTGACCCGACTTCGGCAGGAATTGGAACAGCTACGCGTCATCCAGAAGAGCGAGAAAGTCCCCGAAGCGGAGAGTTTTTCGATGCAACGAGTGATCTATGACGCGCTGATTGCGGACTTCAACACGCAGATTGCGTGGTTGAATCAACGTGTCGAAGTCCAGGGCGAGCTTCTAAAGAAGCAACTCAGCACGACGAACCAGGTGCTCGACGCGCGGATTCGGTTGTTCACCGTCCAACACGAGCGTGAGCAGGCGGGCATCCAGCGGCGTCAGATCGAGCTTTCGGAACTGCAAGCGGATGAACGACGGCGCCAGCAGCTGCAAGAGAAGGAAAAAGAGATTAAGCTGGCGGAGAATCTCTCCGTCTACCTCCACAGTCTCCACGAGCTCAACTCGGAAATACGTAGTCCGTTTCGCGGCACCGTCCTTGAAATCATGGTCAAAGAGGGACAGTTGCTCACTCCTAACACTCCGATCATGAGCCTTCAGGACTACGAGCCAACGCTTGAAGCCCACGTTTTTTTATCGCCATCCGATGGCAAACTTGTCAGTAGGGGAATGCCCGTCACCATTACGCCCGATTTTGTGAAGCAGGAGGAATATGGCCAGATGCGCGGAGAGGTCACGTCCGTCTCAGAATTCCCTGTTACCCCACAGGGCATGCTCCGCGTCCTGGAAAACCCGTCGCTCGTAGCAGACTTCGCAAGGAATGGAGCGCCCATCGAAGTGACGGTCGCGCTCACACTTGCGACGAATACCTTCAGTGGATTCAGTTGGACGTCCGGAAGAGGTCCCCGGTTGGCTGTGGGAAGCGGCTCCCTATGCAATGCTGCCGTGACGATCACCAATCAACGACCCATCTCGATGGTATTACCTACGATCAAGAATCGTCTCGGGATGTAGTCATGGCATGAACTCACACTTGGAACAGCCAACTCTGCGGCCTCCCAATTCCCCGAGCCGCTGTGCCTAGGTTTGTCATCCATGGCCTCAATCTCTCCAGACGAAGTCGACAAAAATAGAATCCGGCCCCACCGGGTTAGGACACCAACGGTCCTTCAAATGGAGGCCGTGGAATGCGGAGCCGCAGCTCTTGCGATTATTCTCGCCTACCACAAACGCATTGTTCCACTGGAAGAACTACGCATGGCGTGCGGTGTCTCACGCGATGGTAGCAAAGCGAGCAATTTACTGCGAGCCGCCCGCGAATACGGGCTCGCCGCCCGCGGATTTACAAAGGAGACCGACGAGCTCCGATCCATTGCGCTTCCGTACATCGTGTTTTGGAACTTCAACCACTTTCTCGTGGTTGAAGGCTATGGAAAAAACACGGTCTTTCTCAACGATCCCGGAAGCGGCCCACGAACCGTCTCGCCACACGAATTCAATCAGTCGTTCACCGGCGTGGTTCTCACATTCTCGAAAACGCCAGAATTTACCAAAGGCGGCCATACACGCAGCTTGGTTGGAGCCCTTCGGAGGAGGCTTTCCGGATCGGAGTCGGCGCTTGCGTTTGTAGTCATCGCAGGTCTCGCTCTTGTGATCCCTGGCCTCGTAATCCCCACCTTTTCGAGAGTCTTCGTCGATGAGTTCCTGATTGGTGGCCGATCCGCCTGGATTGGGCCCCTTCTCTGCGGAATGGCGGCCACGGCAGTACTCCGTGCCGCACTTACTTATCTCCAGCAGGCTTTCCTCGTCCGTTTTCAAACTAAACTCGCCGTAACGACATCGAGTAATTTCTTCTGGCACGTGCTCCACCTGCCCATCGAATTTTTCACCCAACGGTATGGCGGTGAAATTGGGTCTCGCGTCCACATCAATGACTGGGTCGCGCACCTCCTGTCCGGAGATCTCGCGACCAACATAATCAATCTGCTCGTCGTCATCTTTTACGCGATCCTCATGTTTCAATACGACGCCCTCCTTACTGTGGTGGGAATTTCCGTTGCCCTTATCAATTTTGGGGCGCTCCGCTATTTTTCGAGAAGAAGCATCGATGACAATCGTCGCCTGCAACAAGACGGCGGCAAACTCACCGGAACCGCGATGGGCGGGCTGCAGATGATCGAGACATTGAAGGCAACGGGAACCGAGTCCGACTTCTTCGCTCGTTGGTCGGGCTATCAGAGCAAGGTGGTTAACACGCAGCAGAAGCTCGCTTTAACCAGGGAATATTTGGGGGCAGTTCCAGGGATTCTCGGCGGACTCAACAATGCAGTCGTTCTCGCTTTGGGCAGTCTTCGCATCATGGACGGCGACCTAACGATTGGAATGCTCGTCGCTTTCCAGAGCCTCATGGACAGTTTCACCGGGCCCTTTAACAACTTGGTGAATCTGGGCAGCACTCTCCAGAGAGCCGAAGGCGCGATGAATCGACTCGACGACGTCCTGCACTACAAAAAGGACTCGCAATTCAGCTCCGACACTGCCCTGAAACCGCCTGCCAGCAGCCAGCGCCAAGTGGCAACCGATGCGTCGAAGAACGAAGGGGCTTCTCCTCTCGCCGAAACAGATCCTGCACGTTCGAGCAGCGTCGACCTTCGGAAATCCGAACCGAATGATTCTCGTTCCCGTGAGTCTTCGTTGATGGCACTCGGCATAACGACTAAATTGACGGGCACGCTCGAGCTAAAGCAGGTCACCTTCGGCTATAGCCGCCTCGAAAAGCCACTCATCGAAAATTTTTCTCTCAAACTCGAACCCGGAAACCGGGTGGCGCTGGTGGGAGGCTCGGGCAGCGGGAAATCGACGGTCGCAAAACTGGTCTGCGGGCTTTATCAACCGTGGTCGGGAGAAATACTCTTTGACGGAGTTCCTCGGGAGAAATGTTCGCAGAGGCAAATGACCAATTCTCTTGCGCTCGTGGACCAGGAAATCTTCCTCTTCGAAGGCACCGTCCGCGAAAATCTCACGTTGTGGGATCAGACTATTCCGGAAAGCCGTATCATTGAGTCCGCCAAAGACGCCTGCATCCACGAGGAGGTCGCGAGTCGCCCGGGAGGATACGACAGCATTGTCAATGAAGGCGGCGGAAACTTTAGCGGCGGGCAGCGCCAGCGCCTTGAGATCGCGCGAGCGCTCGTTGGGAACCCAACGTTGCTCGTGCTCGATGAGGCGACAAGCGCACTGGATCCCGTTACGGAGAAAACCATCGACGAAAACCTCCGGCGCCGTGGGTGTACCTGCCTTATCGTGGCGCATCGGTTGAGCACGATCCGAGACTGCGGCGAGATCATCGTTCTGGAACGTGGTGTCGTGGTTCAACGCGGCACGCATGATCAGCTTAAGTCCGTCGAAGGTCGGTACGCGAAACTCATCAAGTCAGAATAGCTCGATCTACTCTTTCTCATGACCAGCGACCCAAACATATTTCTGGACGAAGGTGAACTGATCGAACTCGGGAGCAATTCCCCGATTTCGTTGGATGCCCAATCCAGTGTTTGGTTTATCGTCGAGGGCAACATTGATCTGTTCGGGCTTCCCCTCCGCGATGGAAACCCGGTGGGTGCGCGAACACATTTCCTTAGAATCGAACCGGGGCAGATTTTCTTCGGACTCAGGGTATCTCCGACCAGCGTGGGCGTTCATTTTATTGGGGTTCCGGGAAACAACACTCGCATTCACCGACTCTCCCGGGAGCGTCTAAAACAAGTTGCACAGACCCCACAACACTCCTCGCGCGTCACGAAATGGCTTGCCCAATGGATTACAGCACTCTACCGCGCCATGGGAACGAGCCTCGTTCCAAAAGAACACACAGACCTCGAAGCCGGCGGCCAAATCGAGGCGGGCGACGGCACGAATATTCGAATCACCGACGAGGTCTCCTGGATAGAACATATCAGCGGACGCTCCTGGATTGCTGGAATCAACTCTCTTGAATTGGACCCGGCTTCGGGCTTAGTCCCGATTTCGTCCCGCTCCTGGCTTCGTGTCGTCGAACAATCAGTCGTTCAGAACACTGCCACCGCCTCCTTGCTTCAGTCGGACCGAATCTGGGATGCTCTCGACGGCTTTGGCGGACTGATTTCTCATTGGGCGCTGAAGAACATCGCCGAAGCCGAGCAGCGCGAATCAGCACGACTTGACGCAAAAGCCCTCTCCCAGTCCGTCGCGGTCCGAGGCGCTGTAGGGCAACTTTCCGCGCTGCTCGTTCCCGAGAAAAGGCTGGCCTGGAAATCGGAACCGGAGGTGGATCCTCTGTTTGCCGCATGCGCACTGATCGCAGAACGATTCGGACTCAAACCCTCTGAGAAATCACGATCCCGTCAAAATACGCTCGATCGCGATTCCCCGGAGCGGATTGCGAAGGAATTCCGATTGCGGATACGGCGCGTCATTCTCAGTGGCAACTGGTGGAAACAGGATGCCGGCCCTCTCCTGGCTTACCTCGATGGCACGCGGGCTCCCGTTGCGCTACTGCCGGCGTCGGCGACTCGCTATGAAATAGTTGATACAGCGCAAGGAACTCGCGTTCTTGTCGACTCCCAAACGGTGCACCGACTCAGCCCCGCCGCCTTCAGTTTCTACCGTCCATTCCCCGACCGCGCGCTCAGTGTGATTGAAGTCTGCAAGTTTGGCCTGCAGGACGTCCAAGCCGACTTGAAAATGGTGCTGATGATGGGTGTCTGCGGCGGAGTCATCAGCATGATAATGCCGATCTTCACCGGAATTATTTTTGACAGCGTCATCCCCAGCGCCGCCCGATCGCAGCTTGGGTACTTTGCCCTCGCTCTCGTTGTTGGATGCTTCGCCTCAGTCATTTTCAACGTGACCCGCGGCATTGCCATGCTTCGCCTCGAAGCGAAAAGTGATGCATCGATTCAGGGAGCAGTTTGGGATCGGCTTTTGCGTCTTCCGCTTCCCTTTTTTAGAAATTACACGGCAGGCGACCTCGCGATGCGGGCGGACGGGATCAATGCGATTCGCGAAATTCTCTCGGGCGCCGTGCTGTCTTCCGTGCTCAGTGGCGTTTTCTCGATCTTCAGCTTCGGACTCTTGTTCTACTATAGCGTCCCACTGGCGTTCATTGCAATGGGGCTTGTGGGTTTCAATATTATCGTTGGGCTCGCGATCAGCTTTTATAGTCTTCGCTACCAACGGCCCATCTACGCGCTTCAAGGGAAGATCTCGGGTCAGGTCTTGCAGTTGATCATGGGCATTTCCAAACTCCGCGTTGCCGGCGCTGAACCTCACGCATACTCCGAATGGGCGAAGGCCTTCGGGTCGCAAAAAGAACTCGATCTCAAGATTGGTCGGGTGGTGAACCTCATGCACGTGTTCAACGAACTCTACCCCATCTTCTCCACGATGATTCTATATGAAGTGATGGTGTTCTGGGCGATTCCTAATCTGACCACGGGCCGCTTCCTGGCGTTTAGCGCTGCATTTTCCACGTTCCTCTACGCGATGCTCGACCTTTGCTCGGCCTTCATGTCCATTCAATACACGGTTCCGGTCTACGAGCGAGCCAAACCGATTTTGGACACCTTGCCTGAAATCAGCGAGTCCAAACAAAGTCCCGGAGACCTTACCGGCCAGATTGAATTCAGCCATGTCTCATTCCGCTACGCGAAAGATGGCCCCCTCATTCTCCGGGACGTTTCGTTTCAAATTGCCGCCGGAGAATTTGTTGCCATTGTCGGACCGTCCGGCTCCGGAAAATCAACATTGTTTCGGCTCTTGCTCGGATTTGAATCCCCGGAATCCGGGACAATTTACTATGACGGAATGGATCTCGCCGTACTCGACATTCAACTCGTTCGGAAGCGGCTGGGCGTTGTTCTTCAAAATGGAAAACTAGCGCCGGGAGACATTTTTCAAAACATCGTCGGATTTTCTCCACGTACCCTCGATGATGCATGGGACGCTGCCTGCAAAGCCGGCCTTGATGAGGACATTGATCAAATGCCGATGGGAATGCACACCGTCCTGAGCGAAGGCGCTGGCACACTCTCAGGCGGACAACGGCAACGCTTGATGATTGCGCGCGCGATCGTCGGCAAGCCACGAATTTTGCTGTTCGATGAAGCGACGAGCGCACTCGACAATCGAACACAAGCCATCGTCAGCCGAAGTCTTGAACAACTTCAAGCGACCCGAATTGTCATTGCTCATCGACTCAGCACAATCGTCAACGCTGATCGAATTATCGTTCTCAAGGCCGGCCAAATCGTCCAGGTAGGCAATTACGCAAAACTACTGCCCGAAGACGGCCCCTTCGCGGAACTCACCCAGCGCCAACTCGCCTAGGCTTTGCAGCTCCAACGTGAAAATATTCTGATTCAAGTATCTGAATCTGAAATCCTTATAATGGCATTTCTGGCTGGCCCATTCGTGCGAGTGGCGCCCTTCACAGCGATCGATCCGGGCCGTGTACCGTTCCCCGTGCTCCCCGGCCAGAAGTGTTGGGCCTACCCCACACTTCAAAATCCGGAATTCTCAAAAAGAAGGCCATTTCTGGCTGGCATGGATTGTGCTCTTCTCAATTCGTCAGGTCGCTTGACGGATTCTTTCGAATCCGTTAAGAACAGTAGCCCAGCAAGTAAATAGTAAATAGTAAATAGTAAATAGTAAACATCAAATCACTAATACTATGAGCGATAACACGAAGAAATCCGACGAACTCAGCGATGAACAGTTGGAGAAAATTGCAGGCGGCGAGAGCGCGGCGAGTTCCGCGTCCGGCAGCCACAAGATTCCTGCGAGGGTTCCGATTGGGTCCAGCTCGGGCAGTATCTACGGTCACTACTCATCGTCTTCGAGCAGCCACCGATAAGGGATGGCTGTGACGCTGAGGCGGCTCTGATTTAGAACGAAAGTTCACGAGTTCCGAAACGGACAATTCACAGTTGCCGGCAATTAGATGTGCGCTTTTTTAAGGCGCTCATTTTTCTTGTTAACCACAGTGGGACCGTGTGGGTCCGGAGGAATCTCTTGGAAAGTCGGAATTTGCCGACCCATAAACAACAGTCTCACAGGACTCCTGGGGCTACTCTCCGTTCGATGATATTCCCGCTCCATCCGAGAATTGTGGTTGACCCAATACATCACAGGAGCAAGCCTGCGAAACGAACACAATCCCAAGACAGCTAACTCTCACCTGACATGGTCCTTCCTAAAGTGAACTCTGGTGCACCAGGCAGTTCGCGCCCCGCCGCCTTTCTCGCCTTCACCTTGATCGAACTTCTCGTCGTCATCGCAATCATTGCGATCCTCGCAGGAATGCTCTTGCCGGCTCTGGCCAAGGCGAAGTCCAGGGCGCAAACCATTAAATGCCTGAACAACCAGAAGCAGCAGGGCATCGGCTTTCAACTTTACGTGAATGACTATAATGATACGTATCCGGTCCAACCCACCTGGTCCACAGCGGGTGGGAGGAGGGGCTGGATGAATGCCTACGACAGCGATAAATATGGATGGAGCAACCGTGTTCTCAACGTCTACGTTCCAGCCGAGGAATGCTTTCGCTGCCCCTCGGACAAGGGGGATGCTCTGAATTTCAAGAGCGGGCTTAAGGTTGGAACGAACATCGTTCGCACATGCTTCGAAGCCTATGGAACGAGCTATCTCGTGCAATGGGCTGGAGATAATTTTCGGGTCAAGCAAGTCACGGGTGACTCGCTCATCAAGGAGAACAAGTCCATCAAAGGAAGCGAGGTGGCGCGTAGGCCTACGACAAAGCTGATCCAGGCGGATTGGCCGTGGCACGGCAACCGTGATCAAAATGACAAGCAAACCCAATGGCACCGCGGCGCGCGAAGGAGCTTCAACGTTCTCTTTGGCGATTCGCATGCTGAACTCTATACCTTCCCGGATAAGGTGAAGGATTGGGTCAGCAGCCCGGCGCCGGATATTGATTACCTTTGGTGGTGAGACCTCAGGAGCGCCCACCTCGCTGCGCGATGCTGATTCCGGAAGAAACTTTCCACGAGTTTCTTAGGAGGCTTCAGATTTTTTTTGCCTTGCGATCGTGGATTTCACGGGGAGTAAACTGCGGCTGAAGCAGCTTTGCCACGAGTCCGGTCCAGCCCGTCTTATGGCTGGCTCCGATTCCCCGTCCGCTGTCCCCGTGGAAGTATTCGTGGAACAGGATATAGTCCTTAAAATGCGGATCCATCGCGAGCTTTGAATGATACTTCAACACGGGACGTTGGCCATCCTCGCCCTTCAAGAATAGGCGTGCGAGGCGCGAGGAAAGTTCATCGGCAATCTGGTCAAGAGTCAGGAACCGACCGCTACCGGTCGGGCATTCGACTTTAAAGTCGTTGCCATAGTAGTAATGAAAATGCTGGAGGGATTCGATGAGGAGATAGTTCACCGGCATCCAGACTGGGCCGCGCCAGTTGGAATTGCCGCCGAACAGGCCGGAAGTGGATTCCGCGGTTGATAGGACACCTCCAGTGTGCTGTCCTGGGCTTGGAACTGATAGGGGACGCGCTCGTGCACCTTTGAAGTCGCGCGGACGCCGAACTCACTGAGGAATTCTGTCTCGTCGAGCATCCGCCGCAAAAGACATTTCATCCGATGCCCGCGCAGGAGGGAAAGCAGCCGGCGATCTCCCATGCCAGGTTCATGCCATCGGGAGATTAAGTTTTCCAATTCAGGCCGGTGACTCAGGAGCCACTCCAATCGGCAAGCAAACTCCGGAGTTTCTCTGAGCATTGCGCTGTCCAAAACTTCAACAGCGAAAAGGGGAATCAGGCCGACGAGTGATCTTACCTTTAACGGCACACTCCGCCCGTCGGGCATGTTCAGGACGTCATAGTAGAATTCGTCCGTCTCGCTCCAGAGCCCGATGCCTTCATCGCCCATATTATTCATAGCTTCAACGATGTGAAGAAAGTGCTCGGAGAACTTCGTCGCGATGTCCTGGTATACTGGATTGTGCCGCGCCAGCTCCAGTGAGATGCGCATAAGATTCAGGGAATACATCGCCATCCATGCCGTGCCGTCAGCATGGTTGATGAATTCGCCGGTTGGCAGTGGCGAACTACGGTCGAACACACCGATGTTATCGAGACCGAGGAAACCGCCTTGGAACATGTTTCTACCCTGCGCGTCCTTGCGATTCACCTACCAGGTGAAATTGAGCATCAGTTTGTGAAACACGCGCTCGAGAAACGGGAGGTCGCCAGAATCCTCCGGACGGCCCCTTGCGCGACGCTGCTTGCGATCCATTTGAAACACGCGCCACGTCGCCCACGCATGGACCGGAGGGTTCACGTCACCGAAGGCCCATTCGTAAGCGGGCAATTGACCGTTCGGGTGCATGTACCACTCGCGCGTGAGCAGGACGAGTTGGCTCTTGGCAAACTCGGCATCAATCATCGCCAGGGGGATGCAGTGAAACACCAAATCCCACGCTGCACACCAAGGATATTCCCACTTGTCGTGCATCGCGATTATGTCGGCGTTGTTCAGGTGGACCCATTGAGAATTACGACCGTGCCGGCGCGCCGGAGGTAGCGGCGGTTAAGGGCGTCCCCGCGAAGCCATTCGGGTACGTCCTAGCAGAAGTATTGCTTCCTCCAAATCATCCTGGCAAAGGCCTGGCGCTGGACAAGATGCGCGTCGGCGTTAGAGACGGCCTTCTACAACTCCGCGTAATACTCGTCGGCCTCGCGACGGCTCTTAGAGAAGAGACCGTCGAAGTCGGAGAACGGTTTAGAGACAATTCCGCGAACCAATCGGAGCCTAACGGCCACAGAACCTTTGGCGGCCACGGAGATCTCGAAGTGCGCCGAGACCTTCGTGCCCGTTTGCCGCGGGTTCACCGCCGCTTTGTTCCTGGCGATCACGAATTCATGGAATGCATCCTTGAAATACCCCTGCGCGTCATTCCGGCCGTGAAGGCGCCGGACATTTGTCTCGTTGTCGCAGAAAAGAATTCCAGGGGAGAGCTCGCCCTCCCCCTGCCCTGTCCCTTGGGTGTAGAGCCGGAGTGATGGTGATTGTCCGATCCAGTTTCAACGTAGAGTCGATGCTGCCCGATCCTAGAATGCTCCGCGACGACGGAACCATCCTTGGCCAAACTCAGAGTTGTCTTCTTCGCGCCGGTCCTCCACGACCAAGTATTGCGAAACCAAAGTTGAGGCAGGAGATAAAGTGCCGCCGCCTCGGGCCCACGATTGTGGGCGGTAATCAACATCAGAATGTCGTCCGATTCAACCTTCGCATACTCGACGAACACGTCGAAGTAGCGGTCGCATCGAATATGCCGGTGTCGAGCAGCTCAAACTCCGGTTGTTCCTTTCCGGGGCGGCGGTTTTCGTCGATGACACGTGCGTACGGATACTCCCTCTGCGGATACTTATAGAGCATCTTGAGGTAGGAATGCGTCGGCGTGGCATCGAGATAGTAGTAGAGCTCCTTCACGTCCTCACCGTGATTACCTTCGGAGTGGTGAGACCAAAGAGTCGCTCTTTGACGATCGGATCTTTGCCGTTCCACAAGGCCAACGACAAACAAAGCCTCTGAGTATCATCGATGATTCCAGCAAGGCCATCTTCACCCCAGCGATAGGCACGGCTGCGGGCGTAGTCGTGCGGGAAGTATTCCCACGCAGTTCCGTGCGGCGAGTAGTTCTCCCGCACGGTTCCCCACTGGCGCTCCGACAGATAGGGTCCCCATTGTTTTCAGTTTTTTTGACCGGCCCTTTCTTCTTGAATGCGCTGTTGTTCCGGGTGGAGGAGCTGTTGTTATTCATTCTCGTTCGATTCGTCATCGCCGGGCCAAAAGCTTCGGCGGACGTGATCAAGGCGATCCACACGAAATTCCATCTCGATGAACCGATTTGGAAACCCCTGGGCTATCATTTAAACAACCTAGCCCATGGGGATCTCGGGCTGTCCTACGTCACGGAACAACCCGTGGCCGAAGCCATCTTGACCCGGCTCCCGGCAACTGCGGCCTTGTCCGCCATCGCCATCATCATGTGGATGCTCCTCGCCGTGCCGCTAGGCGTGCTGACCCCAAATACAGCGGGTCGTGGTTCGACCGCCTCGTGCTGGTACTGGCCACGCTCTCACTCTCGCTGGCCGCCTTCTGGCTCGCGCGCATGTTCCAGTATTGGCTTTCCTACAAGCTGGGCTGGTTTCCGGTGGCGGGGTTTCGCATCTTCACCCATCTGCTGCTGCCCGCCGGGACGCTCGCGCTCCTGTTCGTGGGCTATTACGCCCAGCTCATTCACAGCAATATGACGGAAGTGCTCCACAGCCCCTACGTCCGCGCCGCCCGGGCCAAAGGCGCTCCCGAGACCGCGGTGCTCTTCCGGCACGGCCTGCGCAACGCGATGATCCCGGTCGTCACGATTCTCGGGATGGACGTGGCCGGGCTGCTCGGCGGGGTGATGTTTGTGGAGAACGTCTTCTCGCTGCCGGGCATCGGCACGCTGGCGGTGCAAAGCGTGTTCAACCTCGATGTGCCGGTCATCATGGGCACGGTGATGTTCAGCGCCGTCGTCGTCGTGGCCGCCAACTTGGTGGTGGACGTGCTTTACCGCTGGATCGATCCGCGCATGCAGGCGGCCGCCTGAAATGAAGTTCGCGTGCCGAATGTCGAAGGCAATGCCGTTCCAAGCAGGTGATCTTTACGATTGGCCACGAGTGTATCTCGTGATAGAACACCGTCATGCTGCTACGTGAAACACTCGTGACGCTGCTGACCACGGCCGCCCGGGGTGGTTCGCCTGCGGGGGAAGTGCCGCGTCTCGTGATGAAATCGCTGAAACGCGCTGCGCGACACCCGCCATCTGATGAACCTCACCCTGCACCTCCTGGCGCATACCGGACAGCCTCTCTCACTCCAATCGCTGGCCAAGGGGTTGGCCATTCCGTCCGTTGCCCAGGCAGCCCGCTACGTGGAGTATTTGCAGGATGCCTGGCTGCTGCTGAGGGTGCCGAAGTTCAGCGCGTCGTTCAAACAACGCGTCGTCAGTCCACCGAAATACTACACGATTGATCCCGGCTTCCGCGCCGCCAACACACCCAATCCCACCCCGGACCTGGGCCGGAAGCTGGAGAACGCGGCCCTGCTCGCCCTTCGGCGGCGTGGCGCGACGCCCGCGTTCGCGACTGAAGCCCACCAGTGGGAATGCGATTTCGTCACGCCGGAAGCCGCGATCCAGGTCTGCGCGGAACTGACGCCGCAGAATCGAGGGCGTGAATTGCAAGGCCTGCTGGCCGCCGCCGACCTGCCCGGTGCCAGCGGATGCAAGCGGGAACTCCTCGTGCTCACGCTGAACCAGCGCGATGCGCTCAAGGAAGACGGACGGAGTATCGCGGTCCTTCTGGCCTGGGAGTGGCTGGACTGATTCCCTTTCCCGAATTTTTCTCTCATGCCCCTCCTCGAAATTCAAAATCTTAAGGTCCACTTCCCGGTTCAACAACGCCTGTTTGGCCGCGCGAAGGAATTCGTCCGCGCCGTGGATGACGTCAGCTTCTCCATCGCTCCGGGCGAAACGGTCGGGCTGGTGGGTGAGAGCGGTTGTGGCAAGACCACGCTCGGCCACGCCGCCATCAAGCTCATCGAGCCGACCTCCGGCCGCATTGTGTTCGAGGGCGAGGACATCGCCGCCCTCAGCGGCTCCGAACTGCGCGCGCGCCGCCGACGGTTCCAGATGATTTTTCAGGATCCCTATGGCTCGCTGGACCCGCGTCTCACGGTGGCCGACATCATCGGCGAAGCACTGGACATTCACGGCCTCGCAGCGGACGCCACGGCACGCAGAGAGCGCATCGACGTCTTGCTCGAGGATGTGGGACTGGATCCTTCCCACGCGTCGCGCCTGCCTCACGAATTCAGCGGCGGACAGCGCCAGCGCATCGGCATCGCGCGCGCCCTGGCCGTCGAGCCGAAGCTCATCGTCTGCGACGAACCCGTCAGCGCGCTCGACGTGAGCGTGCAGGCGCAGATCATCAATCTGCTCCAGGATCTTCAGCAGCAGCACGGCATCGCGTATCTGTTCGTCGCCCATGATCTCGCGGTCGTGAAACACATCAGCCGCCGCATCCTCGTAATGTATCTCGGGCGCATCGTGGAGTCCGGTGAGGCCAAGGAACTCTGTCGCGCGCCGAAACATCCCTACACCCAGGTGTTGCTCTCGGCCGTGCCCGTCGTCGATCCCGATTCCAAGCGTCAGCGCATTCTCCTGGCCGGCGATGTTCCTTCGCCCATCCATCCGCCGGGCGGTTGCCCGTTTCATCCGCGTTGTCCCGTCGCCGAAGCGCGCTGCAAGACCGAAGTCCCGCCCCTGCGCGAACTCGGGCCCGGCCGCCAGGCCGCGTGTCATCGGGCGACGTGATGAGCCGCGAAGCAACGAGACGGCTCTTGGGCAATCTCGTTTATAAGATAAAGAATGAAAACAATTATCAAAATCGCACTCGCTGCGTGCCTTGCCTCCCTCGGGCTCCTGACTGGTGAACCAGCATCTCGATCAGCTTCGGCTGCTGAAAGGGATCACGTGTTCAATGCGCTCTCCGAAGGAAAGCGGCTGCATGGCTTCCGCACAATCGCGGTCTATCTCAACGCTGCGGATAAGCGGATCGGGGCGCGGTTTATTCATGAGCGGACCGGGTTTACCTTCGACCTGCTGCAAATCCAGTCCGTGCCCCAGACGTTCCTCTGGGTCAATACCCTCCCAACCTCCGATAAGGGCGAGCCGCACACCCAAGAGCATCTGCTGCTCGGCAAAGGGAACCAGGGACGCAACGTGGCCAGCCTGGAAACAATGTCTTTGACCGGCTCCAGCGCCTCAACCGAACAGTGGCGCACGTTCTACCACTCCCACACCACCGCCGCTTCCGAGGTGTTTTTCCGGATGCTGGAGCGCCAGATGGATGCCCTGCTCCATCCCGACTATACCGACGAGGAAATACGCCGCGAAGTCCGCACTTTTGGTGTGACCGAGAACCCGGACAAGTCGCTCCGGTTGGAAGAGAAAGGAAGCGTCTATAACGAAATGGTGGGCGCTGTGGACGATGCCGGCTACCGGATCGACCGCGCGCTGGGCATCGCGCTCTACGGCCCGCATCATCCGCTCTTCTATAATTCGGGCGGCACCCCGGAAGGGATCCGCCAGATGACCCCGGAGGACATCCGCACCTTCCATCGACTGAACTACCGGCTGAACAACATGGGGATGATTGGCGCCTTCCCGAGGGAAATGGCGTTGCCCGACATTCTGGAGCGCAGTGACGCCATACTCGGTCGTTTGCAGCCTCTGGCCGGGAACGCTGAACAGACGGCCCCGAACGTGCCACGCTTCCCTCCGCCGCAGCCGACAGATCCCGGCAAATTCCAGATCGTTGAGTACCCGGAAAAGAACGCGCTGAAACCCGGCCCCGTCACATTTGCCTGGCCAGCGGTCCGGACGCTGGATTCGAAGGGGCAACTGCTGATGGAACTGTTCCTGGAGAACCTGGCTGGCGACGCTCAGACGCCGCTCTACGAAACGTTTGTGGGCGGCAAGACTCGCGTGGCAGATACAGGAGCCTCCGGAGTTTATGCCTATGTCACGAGCGACCAAGGGTTCCCGGTCTTTGTCGGCCTGAAAAACGTCCGCCCGGAGAAAATGAACCCGCGCGATATCGTCGCCCTCCGAGAACAGGTCATTGCGGAATTACGCCAGATCGCCGGCTGGCGGGACGGTTCGCCTGAACTGGCTGCCTTTAACGCACAACTCCGCGCCCGCCTCACCCAAGCCCGTCGCACTTACAGCAAGTTTGTCAACTCTCCGCCCGGCTTCGGCGAGCGCTGGAACGACGGCTCTTGGGTGAAACACTTGCTCCGCCTGGAGCACAGCGGGGAGACCCGCCGTTCCGTCACCCTCAAGCCGGAAATCGCTTTTGTGGAGCGGCTCTTGTCCGGCAAAGAGAACTTCTGGCGCTGCACTCTGGCGGAGTGGAAACTGACCGATACCGTTCCTTACGCCGCGGCGGCTCGCGCCAAGCCGGCTCTCCTGGAACAGAACGAACAGGAGCGTGCGGAGCGGATAGCTGTCGAAGTGGCCCGGCTGAAAAAGCAATACAAAGTGACGGACGAGCAGGAGGCTATCCGGCTATACCGGACGGCTTACGACGCCACCACGGCGGAGATGGAATCAGCCGCCCGCCGGGACCCTCCGGTCCGCTTTGTGGACGCGCCGCCACTGACGCTGGACGATTCACTCGACTTCAAAGTCTCCACGTTGCCGGGTGGCGTCCCGCTCGTCGCCTCCACCTTCGACAGCATGACTGGCGCGACCACTGGCTTGGCCCTGCGCCTCAACGAGGTATCCGAGGAGGAACTCCTCTATCTGGCCTTGCTGCCGGAACTGCTCACCGAGGCGGGTGTGATCGAGAAAGAGAAACCGATTTCCTACGAGCAGATGTTGGGGCAGCAGCGCCGTGAAATTCTCTCCTTGAGCGCCTCCTACAATACCAAACCACGCACGGGTCGCTATGAGCTGATTCTGCGCGGCGCCGGAAACGATGCCAAGGAGGCGCGACAGGCTGTAACGTGGATGGAACGCGTCCTGCAACATCCTGACTGGCGGCCCGGGAACCTGCCCCGCCTTCGGGATCTGGTTGATCAGGCTCTGAGCGCGCTCCGGAACAAGCGTCAGGGCTATGAGGAGACCTGGGTGAACGGGGTTTCGGAAGCATGGCAGTGGCAGGACCGACCGATCTACCTGGCAACGAGTTCGTTCCTGACCCGAACGTATGCCGTCCAGCGGCTGCGCTGGCTGTTCAAAGAAGCCGGCAGCAGCGCCGACCGCGAGGCAATCACCAGATTTCTGAAGCGGTTGGAAAGTGCAGCGCAGGAGGCCAAACACACAGAGTTGAAGACGCTGTTAAGCGCGATGGAAGGAGATCAGACAGCCGCTTCCGGCGGAGTTTCTGAGAGGCTCAAACCGTTGCTCGAAGCTTTCAGAACGCTGCCGGCCGGCGCGAAGTCCCTGGCAGCCGAAGCGGCCAAAGACCTCGAGCAAACCGTCGACGACCTACCCGAGGAGAGCCTGAGCGGCGACTGGGCCGCTCTGTGCGCGCAGATGCTGCAGGACCTGCTGGTCCCACCCGCGAAAGCCCTGAGCGACCTAAACGCCTTGCGGCAGCGCCTGCTCCGCTTCGGCAATGCGCGGCTATTTGTGATCGGTTCTGGCCCCACCCAGGCAAGCCTGCGAACCCCAATCCGGAACCTGCTAGCGAGGTTGGACACCGCCCCTGTCCAGCCAATCACATACGCCCCACGCCCGCGCATCATCGAGCGCCTACGACAACGGCAGCCGCAGACCTCAGAGCCGATCTATGTCGGCCTCGTGAATCCGGCTACCCAAGGCGGCGTGTTTATGAACTCCGCACCCGGCGTGTCGTACCAAGAGACGGATGACGAATCGCTGCTGCGGCACCTCGGCTTCAATCTTTTGGGCGGCGGAGGGGCGCAAAGCATTTTTATGAAAACGTGGGCCGCCGGACTGGCTTATGGCAACGGCCTCGGGACTTCCCCGGAAAATGGGCGCATCAGCTACTACGCCGACAAAACGCCCGAATTGCCGCAGACGCTCCGCTTTGTCATCGACCAGATCCAGCACGCGCCGCGCGACGCAGTTCCGACCGAATATGCGATCGCCCAGACGTTCCATTCCCGTTCGGCCGGCGGTTATGAACGGCGGGGAGAAGAGATGGCGAACAATCTGGCCGATGGCACCACGCCCGATCTGGTCCGCGGCTTTCGCCGGGCGCTGTTGGACCTGCGGAAGCGGCCCGACCTGGCGGACGCTCTGTATGGCCGGATGACAAAGGAGTATGCGCGCGTCCTGCCGGGTTTAGGTGTGAAGGGGGCCGATGTGCCAGGCGCGGTTTACTTCGTGATAGGTCCGGAGAAGCAGTTCGCGCTCTATGAGGCCTATCTGAAATCGGTCGAAGGAGCGCGGACACGGCTCCATCCCCTCTACGCCCGCGACTACTGGATGGTCCCAGCCAAAATGCCCTAGCGTGGGGTTTTGAGAGTGAGTCGAGGCCAGATGCCACTCCGGAAACCTCAGACTTTGCGCGGTTAGTTTGACTCTCCGAGTTGATGAAGTCATCGATCAGCGCCGGGATCGACGCGAGGCGGTTAGCCGTGAATCTCCCTCCGCCACTGCCTTGAAAACTACGTGAATCATTTCCACGCGGAGCGAAATCACCAAGGCAAGGGCAACGTCATCCTGTTTCCAGCGCCCGAGAATCGGATCGGTGAAATGTCAGGGGATATACAGACTCGCGAGCGCCTCGGCGGCCTCTTGAAATTCTATTATCGAGATGCTGCATGAGTATTTTGACACTACGAATTGAAGAAGAACAAACAACTGACCTTGGGCCATCCGCTGCAAGACGGTGGGAAGGTGCTTTCCGGCCCCAAGGGAAAGACTGTCGCGCCATTTTCTGAAATTCCCGATTCGGTCGGTGGCTATCTTCTGATCAAAGTGAAAACTCTGGCCGAAGCCACGGAGATCGCCAAAGGCTGCCCCATCTTCAACAATGGCGGAAATGTTGAACTGCGGGCCATTCAGCAGATGCCAGGTATGTAACCCGAATTCATGGCGGGGTAGCTCCCATTAATTCATCGAACGGATTCGCGGTAAGGACGCATTCGTGGGCGTTTTGCTTTCACGATCGATCCGTTCGAGTCGGAATTTGCATTGGGAAAGAGACGTTCAACTTTGCAATAGAATCTGAAGCAGGAAAATATCGTCGCACTCTGCGGCATCGACGACCAAAAGCTCGCCGCGGCCAAGCAACAGTTTCCCGAGGCGAAGATCTACAACGACTTCAGGCGCCTCGTGGATCAAAAGGACATTGATGCCATTGTGGTCGCGACGCCTGACCACACGCATGCTGTCGCGGCGGTTGCTGCGCTGCAGAGTGGGCGCCACCTGTATTGCGAGAAGCCAATGGCGCGGACAATTTCCGAGGTGCGCGTCGCCGGTCGACGCCAATGCCCCGCCCACACAACTCGTCGTGCGCTACGAATACCCCGCGCGAGGCACTCAACCGCCCGTGACGCTGACGTGGTATCATGGAGGAAGGCATCCGATCTTCGTGCGTGAAAACCTGTTCCCCAACTGGAGGGCCGGCGTCCTCTTCGTTGGCACCAAGAACATGCTGGTGGCCGACTACAACCGCCACAAGCTGCTTCCGGAAAAGAATTTGATGGCTTCGTTCCGCCGCCCAAGACCATTCCGGATTCCATTGGTCACCACAAGGAATGGGTTAACGCCATCACGAACGGCAGCCCGACCACGTGCGATTTTCAGTACTCCGGCCCGCTCACCGAGGCGGCGTTGCTCGGCAACGTCGCGTATCGTGTCCAACGGAGGCTCGAGTGGAACACAAAGAGGATGCGCGCCTCCGACTGCCGCGAGGCGGACCAGTTCATCCATCATCACTACCGGAAGGGTTGGCGGATCTGAGTGAGACACCGAGGTTCTTGCATGGTTCCTAACGGACGGTCGATCTTCCCGGCATCAAAGCCGTCCGGCTATAAGGTAAACTCGTGCAGCTCGCACTGCGCGAGTTCCCGTGCGGGATCGGTTACTTCTTTTTGTCCTGCAACCAGAGATCGTGCAAGCGGGACTGAGACGGTATTGCCCGACGCGGATTTCTTCGTGCCGGCGGGCTCGCTCTGCGCCGGCAATTCCTCGACCCCGACATTGTCACACTGGCCAAAGGCATCGACAACAGTTGCCCCTTGGCTGCGGTGGTCACGACGCCGAGGATTGCGCAACTCGATTTTTCTCCAATCGAAAGTCCGACTCCTTGGAAGCGGAACAGAGAAGGTGCTCTTCAAGGAACCGTCCGTCACACCAAGCTCATCGTCGATGGAAATAAGGATCACAATGAGATGCTTGATAAAGGCCAGTTTGACGACGGTGCGATTCGCATGGATCAATCCAACCGCGTGACCGTGCGCGGCGTAACGGTGAGCAACTTCTACTGCGATGGCATCGTTTGGCGTATTTCGCACGATGTGCTGGTCGAGAACTGCCACCTCTACAATGGCGCGCGGCTGGCCATTCACTCCGGCTCCGGCTCCCAACGTTCCATTGTCCGCGGCAATAAAGTGCAACGCAGCGGCGAGGGCGTTTACTTTTGTTGGGGGGCGCAGCATGGGCTCTACGAGAAGAACGTGTTCGGGGATTGGGGCTATGGCATAACGTTTGGTCATAGCGATTTCGACAACCTCGTTCGCAACAATGACATTCTGCGCAGCAAGGAGGGGAAAATTTATTTCCGCGGTAGCGGAGGCACTTTCGGAGCGCACCGTAATCGGATTGAGGGCAATCGTATTATCGACAAGGGCGGCGAAAAAGGCATTGGAATTCACATCACCGGCGAGACCGAGGCGGTGATGCTGGCCAACAATGAGATTCGGGAAACGCGGGGGCGCGCTTCCCATGTTGGCATTCTCATCGAAACCGAGCGTGGCGCGCATTCCGCCCGTCTCATCGGATCACCGCACAGCCCGGGAGATTATGACTGTTATATCTGGCGGACCGGTTCGACCCCGGTTACACCAACGTCCAGGTTTCCTTCCACCTCGCCGCCTCGGGCCTGCGGAAATCGGCGGAAGGATTTGGAGCGGTGTGGGCGGACCAAGGGTCTGGTCGCCGGGCGGCCACTGGCATCAACTCAAAAAGTACTCGTCGTCGTCAGGTCACAAAATGACCTCTTGATCGCAGTCGGCATGTTTATGAAAACGTTTCAGAATAGCTTGTTGTTGATGCTCGCAGCCGGCGTGCTGTGGGCGGATGTTTCCGCGCGGGCCGAAAACTGGCCGGCGTGGCGCGGGCCGCTGGGCACCGGGGTGGCCAACGAAAAGCATCTGCCGCTGCGCTGGGGAACCAACGAGAACGTCCACTGGAGGACGCCGTTGCCGGAGCGCGGGAATTCCACGCCCATTGTCTGGGGCAACCGGGTGTTCGTGACGCAGGCCGTTGAGTCGGAAAAGCGCCGGGCTTTGCTTTGCTTGGATCGTGCGACAGGGCGGTTGTTATGGCAGCAAGGAACGGCTGTTGAATCCAACGAACCGACACACGAGACGAATCCGCAGGGCTCCTCATCACCGGTCACAGACGGCGAGCGCGTCGTCGTGTGGTTCGGATCGGCGGGACTGTTTTGTTATGATTTCCAGGGGAACCAAGTTTGGCATCGGGCGCTTGGGCCGCAACGTCATATCTGGGGCTGGGGTTCGTCGCCAATGCTGCGCGGCAATCTCTGTTATCTCAACTTCGGGCCGGGTGAACCCAGCTTCCTCGTCGCGCTCGACAAGAACACTGGCAAGGAAGTCTGGCGAGTGGCCGAACCAAACGCCGACTCGGGCGAGAAAAAGCCGGGCCAAGAGAAGGCGGTTTGGACCGGCTCATGGAGCACTCCGGTCGTGATCAAGGCCGGCGGAAGGGAGGAATTAATCCTTAGCTGGCCGAAGCGAGTGATTGCTTTCGAGCCAACGACGGGCCGGGAGTTGTGGAGCTGCAGAGGAATCAATCCGCTCGTTTACACCTCGCCACTCTATGAGCCGGCGAAGGAAATCCTTGTGGCGATGGGCGGATACAGTGGCATGGCGCTCGCCGTCAAGGCGGGCGGCGCCGGCGATGTCACGGAGTCGCGCCGACTTTGGCAACATCCAAAAACCAAGCAGCACATCGGCTCCGGCGTGATCCTTGACGGGCACATCTATATACTCAACGACCCCGGCGTCGCGGAGTGTTTCGAATTGGAAACCGGCAAGTTGATCTGGGAAGAACGGCTCCGCGGCCCAGCTGCAAAGTCGGACAACTGGTCGTCGATGATTCTAGCGGACGGAAAGCTCTACTCCATCAACCAGGGCGGCGATGGGTTCGTGCTCAGAGCGAGTCGGAAATTCGAGGTACTGGCGACAAACTTACTTGGCGAAGCGACGATCTCATCCATGGCGGTGTCCGACGGCGATCTATTCATCCGCACACAGAAGGCGCTATGGTGCTTTCGTGAGAACCGGAATTGGTAAGCCCGTCCAAAAAGCAAATGAGCCACTCAATTTCCAAGTCACTTCTGCTCGTGCGCATCGTGCTGGAGGTTGGCCTCCCGGTCGGGTTGATTGCTGCTGACAAGACGATTGTGCCAGGCCTGGCGTCGAAATATCCGGGCGATGCGGGCATTGCGAAGGACCCTGCAGTCTTGTTCTACGACGATTTTGAGGACGATGCGCCCGGCAAACTCTGGGACGAAGTGAAGACCCGTGGGAAGTCCGCCACGCCGGCCGCACAGTTGGCGACGGAATACATCGGGCCGATGACAACCAAGCAACCCTAAGAACTACGTT
>SIBK01000087.1 GCA_009695205.1 Pedosphaera sp.
GGGCGCATCCCGATGTTGTTGGCGCGCGCAACTCGCACTGCCCGCGATTTGCCGATTTTTCAACTTTGCCAACACGTAGGTGATGCTCGGAGCACAGCTGCGGAGCAGCGGCAGAGAGTAGCCCATGGCGGGAGCCATGGGACCGTATGCACGATAGGTCCAAGCCCTGCCAGGGGCGACAGAGAACGAGGACGGCAACCCGTTGCGCAAATCTCCGTCGCCCCTCCGGGGCTTGAGAGCGTGCGTGTCGAGACCCACGACTGGCGCCGTGGGCTACTTTCTGGCGGCGCTCCGCGCCTTAAGAATGCACGTGTGCCAACAACTTCGGAATGCGCCCGTACGGTCGAAATACTCATGCGGCATCTCGATAATAAAATTTCTGGAGGCCGCCGAGGCGCTCGCGAGTCTTTATATCTCCTGACATTTCAACGATCCGATCCTCGGGCGCCGGAAACAGGATCACGTTGCCCTTGCCTTGGTGATTTAAATAAAAGGACAGGTCATTGGTTATTTGTTTTGCGATCCGAAGACGATTGGGTCGGCGGCACGGCCGTGAGCCTGGCGACGGCTTGCCCCTGTTGGGTGATGACCACTTCCTGGCCGTGTTGCGCAAATTCAATGAGCCTGTGCAAGCCAGAACGAGTTTGTTCGAGCGTCGCCGTCAATGCCGCCGTTTAGGCCCGGGATGAGATGAAGTCAATTCTAGCGGTTGGGGATTTGACGGGCCGGCTTGCATGTCGAACCGCTCTTGTCCCCGCGACCTCAGGGAAGTTCAAGATCAACACCACGGCGTTTGAGGAGAAGTAACGGCTAAGGTATCATGTTGTCTTTCCCAACTCCTTCCAGGTTGCTCCCAGAGTAAACAGGCCTCGGACCAGCAGGTCCAAGGAAACAGATGGATGACCCGCTTCCATGCGCGCCAGTCGGCTTTGGCTGGTCTTGAGGAGTGAGGCTGCCTTGGTTTGAGTCCGATGGCGTTGGTCTCGCGGTTCTCGGAGCCGTCGAAGGAGAAAACCCGCCTCCGGGCGTGCTGCCCCGGACATCGGCGGCGCCTGTCGCAATTGCCTTGCGCGCTATTGGCTCTTCGTTAACGTCGGAGCATGCCCCCCGCTCCTCGTATATTCCCAACGAATCGAAAATTTCCTCGCCGCATCGAAGCGCCGGCGCACTCGAAGGGTTTTACGTTGATCGAGCTTTTGGTGGTGATCGCCATCATTGCCATCCTGGCAGGCATGCTTCTCCCCGCTCTCTCGAAGGCTAAGACAAAGGCCCAGGGCATTCAGTGCATGAACAATCTTCGCCAGCTTCAACTCGGCTGGATTCTTTATTCGGATGATCACCGGGGTGATCTCGTCTTCAACGCTCTGAACCCAACGTCTTCCGGCTGGGTGAAAGGCATTCTCAACTTCGATCCCGCAAATACCGACAACACGAACCGCTTGTTCCTGACCGACGTCCGCTACGCCAAACTCGCGCCGTACTCCGCGTCCACGGCGGGCATATATAAGTGTCCCGCCGATCGAAGTACCGTGAAGATTGGCGGCCGCGCGCAAGCCCGAGTCCGCAGCCTTTCCATGAATCAAGCCATGAACTCGACGGATGACTGGCTGAACGGTTCCCATGGCAAACCCTTTTACACCGCCGGAAAGCGCTTCCGCATTTTCCGAAAACAATCCGATATCGACGGAATGGGCCATTCCCAGGCCTTTGTGTTCATCGACGAACATCCGGACGGTATTAATTACGGCGATTTTGCGGTGATTTACCGTAGCCCCGCCGAGTTGGATAAAACACGGATCGTCGACATGCCCGGCAGCCAGCACAATGGCGCCGGCGGCTTGTCATTTGCTGATGGGCACGCTGAGATTCGCCGCTGGGTGGATTCAAGAACGCGGCCAAAGACGCTCTACAGTGATAACGGCTGGCAAACATGGGTCGTGAATTGCCCTGGCAACGCAGACATGGTCTGGTTGTCTGAACGAACGACTCTGGTCGAACAATGAGGAAATTCGTTCCACTCACGTTCATTGCCCTGCTGCTTACGGTATCGTTAGGAGGGGTAGCCAGACCTGCGGACGTTGCGGTGGAGGAGAGGCGCGATCACTGGTCATTCAAGCCGGTGATAATTCCCCCGCTGCCAGAGACAAAGAATCGCGCCTGGTCGCGCTGTGGGATGGATCACTTCATTCTTGCGCGACTCGAGAAGGAGGGCATCACGCCGGCGCCGGAGGCAGATCGGGTGACTTGGCTGCGGCGGGTATCGTTCGATCTCATTGGTCTGCCGCCCTCGCCGGAGGATACCGACGCCTTTGTCAGCGATCGCGGACGTGACGCGTACGAGCGTGTTGTGGAGGCATTGCTGAATTCTCCGCGTTATGGCGAACGCTGGGCCCAGCATTGGCTGGATCTTGTGCGCTACGCAGACACCCATGGCTTTGAAGTGAACACTGAGCGGCCAAACGCTTGGCCGTATCGCGACTACGTGATCGAGTCGTTCAACGCCGACACGCCCTATGACAGATTTATTCGCGAGCAGATTGCGGGGGATTTGTTGGAGAAGGATGCTGCCACGGGATTTCTGGTCACGGCGTCGGTGCTGCTTCCGGGGCAGATCGGAGCGGATGATGTTTCCAAACGTCTCGCGCGACAGGACTCGCTGGATGAGATCGTGGTGAATACGGGGCAGACGTTTCTCGGGCTGAGCATCGGGTGTGCGCGGTGCCACGATCACAAATTCGATCCGATCACCGCTCGGGACTACTACTCGATGCAGGCGTTCTTTGCGGGCGTTGAGTATGGGGATCGCGAGTTGCGCACTCCCGAAGTGGTGGCGCAGCGGAAAGAGGCTGAATCACTCAGGAAGCGCGTTGCGGAGAATGAGACGAAGCTTGCGCAGTTCGAACCGCTGGCCCGAGCACGTTCGACTCCGTCACGGCCGCCGGACCCACGGATCAACGAAGAATCCTTCCAACCGCTCGCCGCAAAATTTGTCCGATTCACCATTCACGACACATCCCTGCATCCATCGCTCGGGCTCATTGAGCCGTGCGTCGATGAGTTTGAAATAATCTCAGAGGAGGCTCAACCGCGTAACGTCGCCCTGGCCAGCTTTGGCACGAAGGCCACAGCCTCCGGAAGCCGGGTGTCAGACAGTCACCGACTGGAGCACATCAACGACGGCAAGTACGGGAACAGCCGTAGTTGGATGGCGGATGAAGCAGGCCGAGGCTGGGTTCTCTTCGAACTTCCTGAAGCGGTGCGGATCGGCAAGATCAATTGGGGCCGGGACCGCGAGGGACACTTCACCGACCGCCTTGCCACAGCCTACACGCTGGAGGCCGGACTTTCGTTGGATGCGATGACACGTCTGGTCTCCAGACCGCCTCCTCGATCGGCGGTCAGTCCCGTGAAAAACTCGGAGCGAATCGCGCCCGTCAAAGCGAAGCGCCTGCGGTTCACGATCAAGGAAACCAGCAGTCTGGAACCGTGCATTGATGAATTGGAAGTCTTCGACAGCGAGGCAAGAAACATCGCACTCGCCAGCACGGGCACCGCAGTCACCTCTTCCGGTGATAACGTCACGGCCGACCGTCATGAACTGCGATTCATTAACGATGGGCGCCTCGGCAATTCGCACAGCTGGATGTCCAATGAGAAAGGCCGTGGGTGGGTGGTTTTGGAGTTCCCTCAAGAACATGTCATCGAACGCGTGGTCTGGGGGCGGGATCGCGAAGGGGAATTCAGCGACCGCCTGGCTACAAATTACGTGATTGAAGTTGCCGATGCCTCCGGCGATTGGCGGCTTGTCGCGGATTCGACCGATCGTCGGGCATATGTGCCCGGAGGAAACAACGCGCGGCGGTCTTCCTTCTCCACGGCCGGACTCGGTATTGAAGAAGCCCGGCAAGCCGGAGCGGTGCTCGCCGAAATCAAGTCGCTTGAGACAAAGATTTCCGCTGCGGAAGTGGGACAAATGGCCTTTGCCGGCACATTCCGCAAGCCCGATGCCATTCACCTCCTCAATCGGGGCGACCCCGAGCAGCCAAAGGGCGAAGTGGTTCCCGCCGTGCTCAGTGCTCTGGGCACGATGACACTGGCGAACGATACCGCCGAACAACAGCGCCGCGTTGCACTCGCCGAGTGGATCACCAGTCCCCGGAATCCACTCACGGCCCGTGTGATGGTCAACCGCATCTGCCAGGGGCACTTCGGCACTGGCCTTGTGGAAACCCCGAGCGATTTCGGCACCATGGGATCAAGGCCCACTCACCCGGAATTGCTTGACTGGTTTGCGTCCGAGTTCGTGCGCTCCGGTTGGTCGGTGAAACAAATGCATCGGCTCATCGTGCTCTCGGCCACGTATCGCCAATCTGCCGGAGAAAATGCGGTCGCAGCGGGCAGGGACGCGGATGTTCGCCTCCTGTGGCGTTTCCCGTCACGGCGACTTGAGTCCGAGTCGATCCGGGACTCAATGCTCGCCGTCAGCGGCAGGCTCAACCTGAAGATGGGCGGTCGTGGCTTCGATCTGTTCAACAACCGCGGAGGGCTCAGTGGCTTCAATCCTGTTGAGTCCTTCAGCGGGGACGGTCTTCGCCGGATGATATATGCGCACAAAGTCCGGCGGGAACGCGAGGCTGTGTTTGGTGCGTTCGACTGTCCTGATGCTGGGCAGAGCACCGCGCATCGACGTGAATCGACCACCCCCATCCAGGCGCTGAATCTCCTCAACAGTCGCTTCACGCTCGAACAGGCGGAGGCCTTCGCAGCCCGCGTGAACGCGGAGATCGGGGATGACGTCATAAAACAGATCCAGTGCGCCTACCAACTCGCCCTCAATCGCAAACCCAGTCTCCCGGAGATCGAGGACACCGCACCGGCAGTGCGGGCACATGGACTGCCCACGCTCTGCCGCGCCCTGTTCAACAGCAATGAATTCCTCTTCATGCCATGAAACACGCAGCCGAACACCTCTCCCGAAGCGGGCAACGATTGCTGGATCGCCGTGGTTTCCTGTCCAGCACCGCTGCGGCGCTCAGTTCCATGGCGCTGACGGATCTGCTGAGCGTCGATGGCCTGCTCGCCGGGTCGGGGCCGGCCATGGATCCGGCGCGACCCTACGCGCCACGGCTGCCACATTTTCCGGCCAAAGCGAAGAACGTCGTCGTTATCTTCTGCGCTGGAGCCGTGAGTCAACTCGAGACCTGGGACTACAAACCGGAGTTGATCACGTGGGACAACAAACCCCTGCCCGGCGGACCCTCGGTAACGTTTCAAGGCCCGGCGGGAAATCTCGCTCGGCCACAATATACATTTCGCCCGCGCGGACAGACGGGGAAGATGGTTTCCGACCTCATCCCGCATCTGGCGGAACTCACCGACGACATCGCCTTCATCCACTCACTGACCAGCAAGAGCAACACGCATGGTCCCGCCGAAAATTTCCTCTCGACAGGGTTCGTTCTGGATGGGTTCCCAAGCCTTGGCTCGTGGGTGGGTTACGCGCTTGGAAGTGAGAATCAGGATCTGCCGGCCTTCGTCTCAATTCTTGATCCCCGGGGTGTCCCGCAGAACGGCTCTAACAATTGGGGCACCGGCTTTCTGCCCGCAACGTTCCAGGGCACAACCTTCAGCGCGAAGGATCCGGTCCGTCATCTGGCTGCCCCCGGAATTTCACCCGATGCCGACCGTGCTTCGCGTTCGCTCTTGCAACGCATGAATCAGCGCCATTTGGAGCAGCATCCCGGTGATGGAAAACTCGCCGCGCGCATTGCCAGCTACGAGCTTGCCGCGCGCATGCAACTCAGCGTCCCAGAAATTAGCGATCTGTCCACCGAACCCGCGCACATTCTCAAGAGTTATGGCGCCGACGATCCGTCAAACCCCATCAAGGCCGGCTTCGCCCGGAACTGTATCCTTGCGCGCCGTCTCATTGAGAAAGGCGTGCGCTTCGTGCAACTGTTCAATGGCGCCTATGCCAGCGGCGGTGATCTCAATTGGGACGGCCACAGCAAACTGAAAGAGCAATATGACAAGCACGCTGCCATTCTCGACCAACCGGCCGCCGCGCTCATACGCGATCTGAGACAGCGCGGATTGCTCGAAAGCACTCTGGTTGTTTGGTGCACGGAGTTTGGCCGAATGCCCTTCTTCCAGAAAGGCTCGCAAGGGCGCGATCACAACCCGGATGGATTCACCTGTTGGATGACCGGGGCCGGCGTGAAACGCGGCGTCAGCCACGGAGTCACCGACGAATTGGGCAAGAAAGCCGTCCAAGACATCCATCCGCTCTATGATCTCAACGCCACTCTCTTGCACCTCATCGGCCTCGACCACGAGAAACTCACCTTCGAACACAACGGAGTTCAACGTCGTCTCACCAATGTGGAGGGAAAAGTAATTCGGGAAATCTTGGTATAGATAGCTATCTACACCGAAGTTATCATCCGATGGTGTAGCTCAGTACGGGCGAATGATGAAACATGGCATTCGCTGGCTGGTTGGGGTATGAGCTGTCATCAACTTGGACATGAAAGCGCGCATTCTTCAACGCCGGGGCATGCTGTTCCGGGGCGGAAACGACGATGATTTGGCTTTGGATTGGAGAGCAATTGACGATGGGCCACTGGCGGACGGCCGCCAGCGCGGTGCGGGCCGATGGATCGAACCGTTCCAAATAAATTTTACGATTCAAACACCTTTAGTCGCCTCTGCCCCCTTTCCGCCATCTATCAAGTCGCGCATTTCCAGGCTGCGGGCGTTCCGCTGATCAACGGGAACAGCAGGCTCCTGCAGCCGAGTCCCTGTAGGCCTTTGGCTAACTCTGAGGAATCAGCCACTGTTGACAAATAGTTCGGGCATGGATTTAGTCGCGCCGTGAGAATGTTTGATTGAAAGCATCTGGCTATAACGTGGGCGTACTTAATACTGTCGGTTTTAATTTCATCCTGCAGCCGTCCGCCGCAACTCGAAGGAGAATGGAAGATGGGTGGGCCCTTCGGGAAGGGCTGCCGCATTGAGCAGAACGGCAATGATTTGAAATTTGTGAACGAAAGAGCAAACGAATCACGAGGCGTTATCAAGGACAAGACCACAGTTATAGCAACAGACTGGGAAGGTTTGACCGGAACTCTCCAAGATGAAGGTAAGCGCATCAATTGGAACAATGGGTCATGGTGGCTTAAGGCAGATTGACTTTCGGAAATAAACGGTAGAATATTTTTACTATGAACGACACGACAGATGAGGCGACCTATCGGATTTGGGCATGCAACAACCAAGTATATGGGCCAATCACGCTGCCCATCCTGATCGAGTGGGTTCAGGATGCTCGTGTGCTGCGAAACACCTGGGTGTATTCGGATGGCGCAAAAAGTTGGCGCCTAGCCGAGACGATCACGGCGCTGGACGACCAATTTCAACCGGGTGAGGCCACGTTGTTTCTGCGGCGGCAGGAGGCCGAATGCGCCGGGGTTGAGTTGGAGGAGTTGCGTCAGTTCTCCCTTTTTTCGTGCCTCTCGAGGCATGAATTGACGCAATTGGTGCGCCGGTGTGAGTTGAAGCAGTACGCGCACGGGGAGGTTGTCATTCGGCAGGACGAGCCCGGCGACGCATTATTTCTCGTCCTGAGCGGATCGGTCCGGGCGCGCCTGATGGTCGGCGGGAACGACAAGACGTTGGTGCTCATCCCCCCGGGGGAGTTCGTCGGCGAGATGGCGATGTTCACGCAGCGACCCCGCGCAGCGGACGGGGTGGCGGAGGGCCAGACGCGGCTGCTGCGGTTCTCTGCGGAGGCATTCCGTCAGCTCATCGAGGAGAGTCCGGCGGTGGCGGCACCGCTGCTGTATTCCATCGCCGGGACGATGGCTGATCGCATCATGGCGGACAATCAGCGGTTCAAGAAAGAGGTGATGGCCGAGTTTCTATGGCGCTGACTTCGCCAACGCCAACACGGGCGTGACAGGAAGTACCGTGGAACGACGCCATGGTGTGTGCCAGCCGGTAACTGCGGTTACGTTGGCAGGGGCATCGGAAGCCGGCTTCCGCGAAATGGCGATCCGTGTCAGGGTGTCGTTGATTTTTGTTCGCGCATGACCGCGAAGCCGGTGCAGTCGGTGAAGGAATAGTCGAGTGCGAAGTTCGTTGAGAAAAACTCGTGTTTGATCGGGTTCGCAGACTAGTTTTTTTGCATGTACGCGACACTGCTTAGAGCTCAATCACCGCTCCGCGCTTCCATCGGCACCACGGTCACCCTGGTCTGTCTCGCCCTCATCTCATCCATCGCCTCGGACTGGCCGCAGTATCGCGGTCCGAATCGCAATGGAGTTTCCGATGAAACGGGATGGATTGATCAGTGGCCTGTGGATGGCCCGGCGATGGCTTGGCGCGCAAAGGTGGGCCTGGGTTTCTCGTCCGTCGTGGTGTCTGAGGGCCGCGCGTGCACCGTGGGTCATGAGAATGGCCATGACACGGTATTTTGTTTTGACGCCGTGACGGGTAAACCCCTGTGGAAGCAGAGTTATGGGGCGGACTTGGGTGACAAGTTTTTTGAAGGCGGGACCACGGGCACCCCAACGTTTGACGGAGATCACCTCTATTGGCTGAGCCGTTGGGGTGATTTGTTTTGTTTTGAGGCCGCAGGCGGCAAGATCATCTGGTCAAGAAATGTGGTGCAGGAAACGAAGATCCCGATTCCGACTTGGGGTTTCACCGGTGCGCCGCTTGTTCATGAGAACTTACTGGTTTTGAACGTGGGTGACGCGGGCATGGCGATCGATAAGACAAGCGGCAAGTTGGTTTGGAAATCGGCGGACAAGGATGCGGGTTATTCGACGCCGTTTCCGATCCAACGCGGCGGTGAGTGGCTGGCGTTGCTGAGTAACAGTGAGAACTATCTGGCGGTCAACTTGAAGACAGGGAAGGAAGCGTGGCGATTTCGGTGGCTAACAGAATACGGTGTCAATGCCGCCGATCCCATCGTTAGCGGGGATCGGGTATTCCTTTCGTCCGGATACGGCAAAGGTGCCACGCTGATCAATCTCGCGTCCGGCAAGCCGGAGCAGGGATGGAAGAATAAGGCGTTACGAACTCAATTAAATCCGGCGGTTCTGGTGAATGGCTATCTCTACGGAGTGGATGGCGACACCACCATGAAGGCGGCGCTCAAGTGCCTCGAGTTGGCCACTGGCACGGAAAAGTGGGCTCAGACGGACTTTGGTTCCGGGGCGGTCATCGTGTCCGACGGCAAATTAATTGCCTTGAGTGGCACGGGCGAACTGATGGTGGCTCCGGCGACTCCGGCGGTTTTCCAGCCTGTGGCGCGCATGCAGGTGCTGGGGGGGAAATGCTGGACCGCTCCGGTTCTCGCCAACGGATTGATCTATTGCCGGAATTCACGCGGCGATCTCGCGGTGGTGGATGTGCGCAGGAAGTAGGCGTACGGTACCGGCATTGCCGATCTTGAGTATCCACTAAGGCATTGATAGAATCCGTCCATGAAGCGTCGCACTTTTCTCCGGAATTCCACACTGATGGGCGCCGCCTTCGCTGGCGCGCCTTTCATCCGCGCAGCCGACATCGCGCGAAAATATCGGACGGCGCTGATCGGATCGGGTTGGTGGGGCAAGAATATTCTGAAGGAGGCCATGGCATCCGGGCGCTGTCAGGTGGTTGCGCTTTCGGATGTCGACGCCAACGCCCTTGAAGTCGCCGGCGAGCAGGTCAACGACTTGAGCGGCAACACACCAAAACCCTACCGGGATTACCGCGAGTTGCTGGCGAAAGAAAAACCGGAGATCGTCATTATCGCAACGCCGGACCACTGGCACGCGTTGAACACTATCGACAGCTTGAAAGCTGGGGCGCATGTCTTCGTGGAAAAACCGACCGGCCACACAGTCAATGAAAGTCGCGCCATGCTGAAGGCGGCCCGTGAAAGCGAGCGAGTGGTGCAGGTGGGATTGCACCGAAGAATTGGGCCGCATCATGTCAGTGGAATGAAGTTTCTGAAGTCCGGCGCGGTGGGCGATGTGGGTATGGTGCGATTATTCGCCCATGGGGGTGGCGGCGGCGAGCAGCCTGCGCCGAATGAAGAGCCACCGGCCAATTTGGATTGGGATTTCTGGTGCGGGCCGGCGCCCAAGCGTCCTTTCACCAAACGTCTGCATCCGGGTGGCTGGCGCAATTTTCTGGATTACGCAAACGGGACGCTCGGTGACTGGGGTGCGCACTGGCTTGATCAGGTGCTCTGGTGGAACGACGGACAGCAGCCGAAGCGTATTTTTTGCGCCGGGGGTCGGCCGATCCGGGGCGTGCCGTTATTGAACGAAAGAGTGCAGACCACCGATACACCGGATCATCAGGTCGCAACGTACGAGTTCGAAAGATTCACCTGTGTTTGGGAACACCGGCAGTTTGGTGAAAACGAAAACGAAAAGCATAAGATCGGCGCCTATTATTATGGCACTAAAGGGGTGCTGCATATTGGCTGGCGCGATGGCTGGACGTTCTATCCGACGGGCAAAGGCGACAAGATCCTGCACGAAAAGTCCCAACTTCAGGAACCGGACGGACACAACATTCGGTTGCTCTGGGCGGACTTTCTGGACGCCATCGAGCAACGTCGCGCCCCGGTCGCGAGCATCGAACAGGCGCATCGCTCCAATGTCTTGCCGTTGCTCGGAATGATTTCGTGGAGATTGGGCCGCAGCATCCAATGGGACGCTGCGAAGGAGCAAATCGTGGGCGACCCCGAGGCGTTGCAGCTTCAGGCCCGGCCGTATCGCGCCCCCTGGATCTATCCGGCAATTTAATTTCCGAGACGTTTTATTCTATATCACATCCAACACCGTCTGCTCGCAACACCGCGACTCCTCGCCCCCACCTTTGTCTCGATCACGAGAATCTCAACTTCGAGCGGCCCCGTGTGCGCATGCGTGTTTGCTATCTTCCTCATGAAACCATGTAACCTAATTGCAACTGTCCTTGGCTTCCTGTCTTCCTGGGCCCTTGTTGCAGCCGCTTCGCAAAACGACTGGCTGATCGATCCGACTCTTTTCAAAGCGAAAGTCAGCGTGAGCAAGGACGGGCGCGCGGTGGAACTGAACAACGGGCTTCTCCGCCGAGTGATTCGTCTGGAACCGAACGCCGCGACGGTGGCGCTCGATAACCTCGTCAATGGAGAATCCTTGCTGCGCGGCGTGAAGCCGGAGGCCGCCCTCGAGATCGATGGGAGGCGGTTTGAAATCGGGGGGCTCAAGGGGCAGCCGAACTACGCATTCCTCCGGTCGGAGTGGATTGAGCAACTGACCTCCGATCCGTCTGCGTTTCGTTTCGTTGGCTACGAAATTGGCAAGCCCACGGAGCGCATGGCGTGGAAACGCACGCGGCATCAAGCGCCGGACGCGACTTGGCCGCCGCAAGGCGCAACGCTGCGACTTGATTTTGCGATGCCGACGGCGACGAATGGGGCGGTGGTGGCTCCGAACCTTCGAGTGTCCGTGCACTATGAGCTTTATGATGGCATGCCGTGCTACAGCAAATGGATCACACTTTCGAACGGCACCGACAGGGTTGTGCGCGTGGACCGTTTCTCCAGCGAATTACTCGCAGTTGTTGAGCGCACGTCGGAGGTGGACGAACTCAGCGAGGGTCGCACGCCACCCAACGTTCATGTCGAGACCGACATGGCGTTTGGCGGCATGATGGCGTCGGGCGCGAATCGCCGCTCGTTCCGTTGGCTGCCGGATCCGGAGTTTCAATCGCAAGTGAACTACGAGAAAAAAACGCCGTGTCTGCTGGACATCGGTCCCGACCTCGGTCCGGCACAACAGGTTGCTCCGGGCGAGACGTTTGAATCATTTCGGGCCTGGGTGTTGCCGTTCGACACTACCGATCGTGAGCGCTGCGGACTGGCCCTGCGCCGGATGTACCGGGTGATAGCCCCATGGACGACCGAGAATCCACTCATGATGCACGTGGTTTCGTCGAATGGCAGTACCGTAACCAACGCGATTGATCAATGCGCGGCGGTGGGTTTTGAAATGTTGATTCTGAGTTTTGGAAGCGGTTTTAACATGGAGAACGAGAAGCCGGAGACACTGGAACGGGCTAAGAACTTCGCCGCGTACGCGCGAAGCAAAGGCATCGAGATCGGCAGCTATTCGCTTCTCGCCTCACGGCGCGTGGGAAATGGCAGCGATGTCGTAATGCCGCCGGGGGAGAAACCGGCGTTCGGCAATTCACCCTGTCTTCTGAGCCGCTGGGGGACGAACTATTTTCGACGCCTCTACGAGTTTCATCGTGATAGCGGCTTTACGTTGCTGGAGCATGACGGTTCATATCCGGGCGACGTCTGCGCGAGCGAGCAGCATTTTGGACATCGGGGTCTGGCCGACTCGCGTTGGAACCAATGGCGCGAGATCTCCGAATTCTATAAGTGGTGTCGGGGGCAAGGTTTTTACCTCAACGTGCCGGATCACTATTTCCTCTCGGGGTCCACGAAGAGCGGCATGGGCTATCGCGAGGTCAACTGGTCATTGCCACGGGAGCAACAGATACTCCACACGCGACAGAACATATACGATGGCACGTGGCAAAAGCTCCCGAGCATGGGCTGGATGTTCGTCCCGCTGACGGAGTATCAGGGTGGGGGCGCCGCGGCGACGATTGAACCGCTGGACCAGCATCTCGACCACTACGCGCGCATGATCGAAAGCAACCTCGGGTTTGGCGTGCAGGCTTGTTACCGCGGCCCGCGCCTTTTTGACACGGACCGCACGAAGGCGATGGTCAAATCGAAGGTGGATTGGTTCAAAGCGCACCGTGATATTTTGGAAAGCGACCTCATTCACGGTCGCCGGGCCGACGCGCGCGATCTCGATTGGATGCTCCATGTAAATCCGAAGCTCAAGGAGAAGGGTCTGCTCGTTGTGTTTAACCCGCTGAACGAACCGGTTTCGAAGACGATCCGCGTGAATCTCTATTACACCGGCCTTACCAACTCCGCGCGCGTCCGTGAGCAACGCGGGACGTCCAAGCATCTAAAACTAAGCCGGGACTACTTCATCGAATTATCCGCGCGGGTTCCGGCACAGGGCATGAACTGGTATGTCATCGAATGATAATTTCAGCTGTGCTGGGGTGTTACATCGGCCTCACGCCTCACAGGGAATGGCCGCCAGACGGACGGTGAAGGTGGCTCCGCTGCCTGCAGGGCTGGAGACATCGAGGCTGCCGTCATGGGCGTCGACGATGGCTTTGCAGATTGCGAGGCCGAGGCCAATGCCGCCGGTTGTGGCCGTGCGGGACTTGTCCGTGCGGTAAAAGCGCTCGAATATTCGCGGGCGATCTTCCGCGGGAATCCCAGGCCCCGTGTCGGTCACGACGAGGAGCGCGGAATCATTTTCGCGCCGGATGGAGACACGCACTTCGCCGTCCTTTTTGTTATGCAGAATCGCGTTGGACACAAGGTTGGTGATGACTTGCGCGAGGCGGTCGGCGTCGCCGAAACATTCTGTCGACGGGAGTTCACACTGGATCGTGATATGGCGATCCTCGGCGAGCGGCCGCAGCAGTTCAATGGCGTCCCGCGCGGTGTGGCTCAAGTCAAATCGATTCCATTTCATCGTTTCGTGTCCGGCGTCGAGGCGAGCAAGAGCGAGCAATGATTCAGTGAGCCTGCGCATCCGCTGGGCGGCGCGCTGGCAGGCTTCGAGGGTCTCGCGGTATTCGGTGGAGTTGCGTTCGCGGGCGAGCGTTGCCTGGGTTTGGGAAAGAATCACGGCAATCGGGGTGCGCAGTTCGTGCGAGGCGTCAGCTGTGAATCGTTGTTGCCGGGCAAAGGCGCCCTCCAGGCGAGCGAAGGTCGAGTTAAGAACTGCAGCGAGTTGGCCGAGTTCGTTGTCCGTGTTGTCCGTATTGATACGATGTGAGAAATCGCCCCCCGCGATGGTTGCGGCCGCAGCGCTGATGTCGTGGATGGGACGGATGGCGCGGGTAGCAAGCCACCATCCGCCTGCGAGTCCGAGAACGAGTACGGCGCAACCAAGACCCGAAAGCACGAGGGCGAGTTGGCGAAGGTTGGCGAGTTCTGGCGCCAGCGAGCGTCCCACCAGAATACAGTCGCCGGGCGGGGTGAATTGGTAGAGTTCGCGGTTGGTTCCCCGCATCCGAATCGTCGGGACTGGCCTGCTTCCGCTGACGTGGTCAGGCCGTGAAACATTCGATGTCGCGGTCGTCGAGCGGCTTAGCTCCCGTCCGTCACGCAGCCAGACAACGTAGTAGAAAGAATTGGCGTCACTTTCAAATAGCACTGCGCGATTAGGACCGAGGCGGAACTCTCGCGGGTATGGAAATTCTCCTGCTGACTCACGAGGCGGTGGCCCACGACGTCCCCGATCACCGAATGCACCTTCCACAGGTCGCGGCTCACCCGGTCGGTTCGGGTCGCCCGGTCTGCGCGGACCGCCAGAGCCACTTGGACCAGCGCGCGCACCGTCTGGACCGCCGGGCCCAGCCAGCCCGCCGCGTTCGGCGTTCGTCGGACGACGCAGGGCCTCTAGCACCGGGCCAAGTCGGTGCTGCAGCTCCTGATCCACTCGGTACAGTTCATTCGCGTGTTGAAGGCGGTACGCAGTGAAGCCGAACCCGGTAAGGACCGCGAATAAGATGAGCCCGTGCCAGAGCTGCAACCGCCAGCGGATGGAGTGAAATACCATGTTCAGCCTTCGATGCAATAGCCGTGGCCGCGCCGCGTTGTGATGAACTCGTGCCCTAGCTTCTTGCGCAAGTTGGAGACGTGTACATCGAGCAGGTTCGAAAGTGTGCTGTCGTCCTCATCGAACAGATGTTCGTAAAGCGCGGTTCGAGTGACGACTTGGCCGCGGTGCAGCATGAGGTATTCGAGAAGGACGTATTCACGAGCGGTGAGTTCGATGTTAGCATTGGCACGGGTTGCCGAGCGCGCCGCGGTGTCGAGTGCGACCTCACCAATCTCGATACGCGTCGTAGCCTGACCCGACGTGCGACGGATCAAAGCCCGTAGACGGGCGAGCAGTTCAGGAAGGTCAAACGGTTTCACGAGGTAGTCGTCTGCGCCGGTGTCGAGGCCTCGCACGCGGTCACGTGATGTGTCGCGGGCGGTGAGCATGAGCACGGGAGTCTTCCTGGAATTGCGCAGGCGCTGGAGGACTCCCCATCCGTCGAGCTTGGGCAGCATCACGTCGAGTAGGATCGCGTCGTAGGCAACGCTCTCCGCGCTGAACAGGCCGTTCTCTCCGTTCTCAGCGGTGTCCACGGCGTAGCCTTCATCGCGCAGCGCCATGGCCAGGCTTCGCAACAAGTCTGGCTCGTCTTCTATGATCAAGATTCTCATTTCAAATGGAGAGCGGCCCAGCGGACGGCGTCATTCATCGGGTATCGCCCGTGAAAACCTGGCCGCATTACCGATGAGAGCATAACCCAACCAACCTGAAGACTGAATGAAGAGAATATTTTGGCGGCTTCACGTTCTCTTAAGGTAGCTTCGCATAACTTGGCCCCATGAAAACGATGAGTCGTCTCCGTAAGCTGCTTCTGGGCTCGTGGGTCGACAACGCTTTCTGTGCTCCGGCCGGAATCTTTTTTTGCATCGAGGCGATGTAGACGGCGGGTGCGGCGAACTGACAGCAAAAGCAAAACATCATGAAAACAAATGTCCTCATACTCACGCTGGCGCTTGGCGTTTCAGCGTGCCTTGTTTCTGCGCAAGACGGTAATCAACGCCCCGGCGGGCAACGTCCTCCGGGTCGCGAAGGCGGCCCTGGCGGCCCTGAGGGTCAAGGAGGCCCTGAGGGTCAAGGAGGTCAAGGAGGTCAAGGAGGTGAATATCGGAGGCAAGGTGGCCCAGACGGTGAACGCGGTGGACCTGGCGGCCCCGGCGGTCAGCGCCCGTTGAATCCCATCATCCTTGCGCTCGACCTCAACCACGACGGCTCGATTGACGCCGACGAAATCGCCCGGGCCAGCGAGTCCTTGAAAAGGCTGGACAAGAATGGCGATGGAAAAATCACGCCTGACGAATATCGCCCGCAGCGCCCCGGTGACCCGGGTGGGCCTGGAGGGCCGGGAGGTCAGCGAGGGGACAATCGACGGCATAGTGGCGGTCCAGACGGTGCACGCGGTGGCTCAGACGGTGCACGCGGTGGCTCAGACGGTGCACGCGGCGGCTCAGACGGTGCACGCGGTGGCTCAGACGGTGCACGCGGTGGCTCAGACGGTGCACGCGGTCGCCCAGACGGTGCACGCGGTCGCCCAGACGATGCGCGCGGTGGTCCCGACGGTGTTCGCGGTGGCCCAGATGGTCCACGCGGCGGTCAGCGATCGATGAGTCCCATCCTCCTTGCGTTCGATCTCAACCACGATGGTACGATTGACGCCGACGAAATCGCCAACGCCAGCCAATCCTTGAAGAGGCTCGACAAGAACGGCGACAGAATAATTACACCGGACGAATATCGCTCGCAACGCCCAGGGAACCCGGGAGGCCCGGGTGGTTCGGGTGGCCCTGGGAGTGAACATCGCGGCCCCGGCGGACCGGGCGGAGGCGACGGTAATCGCCCGCCTCGTTCTGGGTCTGAGTAATCCGTACGCGGGTGCCGAGGGCGCCGGAAGGACGAGCGTGTTTAACTGTCGTTTTCCGGCGCTCGATTGTTTGTTTGTCAGCTTGCTGAATCGTTCATTCTGCCTCGAGCATCGGTCTTCGTGAAAATCTCCGTAATCCTTCCGACTCTCAATGAAGCGTTGGAACTGCCGGAAGCACTCCGGCGAGTCCGCGCGATTCCGGAAGTCTTCGAATGGATCGTTGTGGACGGAGGCAGCACGGATGGGACGGTTTCAGTGGCTGCTGCAGGCGGTGCCCGGGTCCTAACCTTTGCAAAGGGGCGGGGTCATCAGTCCCGGACTGGCGCGCTGGCGGCAAGTGGTGATGTTTTTCTGTTCCTTCATGCCGATACTTGGCTGCCTCCGGGGACGGGCATGGCCATCCAACGAGGGCTCGACGATCCCAGGGTTGTCGGCGGAGGGTTCTGGAAAGTCTTTCGGGATCCACACTGGATGATGCGTGGGTCCCGATTTCGCTGTTGGACCCGGTTGCACCTGTTCGGACGCATCGCTGCGGACCAGGCAATCTTTGTTCGTCGCAATTCGCTGGAGGAGATCGGTGGATTTCCGGCTCAACCGTTAATGGAGGAATTCGAATTATGCCGTCGATTGCGATCGATCGGTCGACTTGTCCTCGCGAGCGAAAAAGTGTCCACGTCGAGTCGCCGCTGGCGGAGCAGGGGAGTGCTGCGGACGTATATTCGCATGTGGCGGATAACGGCGCTTCATGCCCTGGGGACGTCCCCGGAGCGATTAGCCCGAATATATGATCCCGAACCGAGGGTTTGAATATTCCCCCGATGACAGCCTTGGCTTGATGGAAGAGCGCGTTCTCCCGAACGCGACTACGGGAAAAGACGTAGTCGCGGACGGCAGGCCACGCAAACCGTGATCCCGAACCGAGGGTTCGAATATTCCCCCGATGACAACCTTGGCCGGATGGAAGAGCGCGTTCTCCCGAACGCGACTACTCGCACACGTTGGATTTTTGTCGTACACCCTCCACAGGCAGACAAGGAAGTTTCGACTGGCAAGCCTCCCTCTTCCATGCGGATACTCACCCTGTCGGTGTCATCGGCTTTGACGATCAAATCGCCCTCTTTTTCCAAATGATTTCTGATCCATACCAAGCGTGGCTGAACCACCTGCGGCAGACGGGTGTGGTCGCCGTGGTGGTTATCGATGACCCTGCGCATTCGGAGCGCCTAGTCGAGGCGCTGCTCGCCGGCGGGATTGACCTGCTGGAACTGACCTTGCGTACGCCGTCAGCGCTCGAGTCGATGCGACGGATTCGTCAGGCCTTTCCGGGGATCGGGTTGGGGGCCGGCACGGTTCTGCGGCCGGAGCAGGTGTCGGAGGTACGGGACGCGGGCGCGGACTTTGGAGTGGCCCCGGGGCTGAATCCGCGGGTGGTGGCAGCGGCTCAGGCGGCGGGTTTGCCCTTTGCCCCCGGAGTCTTTTCTCCCAGCGAAATCGAGCAGGCGATGGAATTGGGTTGCCGGGTGTTGAAGTTCTTCCCGGCGGCCACCGAGGGTCAGTCGCGGATTTTCCAGGCCATAATTGCGCCGTACGCTCATTTGGGATTGCAGTATATCCCGCTGGGCGGTTTGACGCTTAGCGTTGCGGAAGCCTTTCTACGAATTCCGTCGGTGGCGGCGCTGGGCGGATCGTGGATCGCATCGCGCGAACTTATCCGAAACGGTGATTGGAATGCCATTCGGGCGAATGCCCAAGCCATCACAAACCTGACCAAGAATCGTCAAAAGTGAATTCGGTATAATTATATCAATTCGATCCCGGCGGAGCGACCTGATCTCAGAGTGAGTTGCTAAAAAAACAAAACATCATGCGCATTTTAACTGTAGTCTGTGGTATTTGGGTCGTAACCCTTATGGCGGGCAGTCTGGTAGCCGGTGAACGAGAGAACCCCATTTTCCCGGCCGGTGCCGCGCTCGAATCGTTGCACACGCGCCAAGTGCGATTAAACAGCGGCTTAACAGAAGGTCCGACGGTTGCCCGGGATGGCAGCATCTATTTCACCGACATGCCCTTCGGGCCGGATAACGGCATGATCCTTCGATACGACCCGAAGACCGGAAAGACGAGCGTGTTTACGGACAATTCCGGCAAGGCAAACGGCCTCACCTGTATGGTAGACGGATCGTTGATTGCGTGTGACGGGGCGGACGGCGGCGGGCGACGGCTGACCCGATGGGATCTTCAGACGGGCCAGGGCAAGACGCTGGCAGACCGTTTCCAGGGAAAACGATTCAACTCGCCCAACGACGTCTGCGTGGATCTCAAGGGCAACCTCTACTTTACGGACCCTCGTTACGGAGGCACGGAACCGCGCGAACTGGAACGTGAAGCGGTTTACCGGCTCAACACTGACGGCACGGTGGTTGAGATCACGCGGGAGGTCGAGAAGCCGAACGGAATTGTCTTCAGCCCGGACCAAAGGACCTTGTACATCGGCGATCATAACAATGGGGGCAACCGGCTGAAATCGACCGACCCCGAGCTGAAACGCGGCGCGATGAAAGTCTACGCGTTTCCGGTGAACAAGAAGGGTTTGGTGAGCGGTCCTCGCCGTACGCTGGTGGACTTCGGAATCGAAAACGGCTGCGACGGCATGACGGTGGATACGAGAGGGAATATCTACCTGGCTTGCCGCAGTCTGGCTCGTCCGGGCATTATGGTGATCGACCCGAAGGGAAAAGAACTGGCATTTTTCGAAACGGGTCCGCGAAACCAGAAGGGGCTGTTCGAAGATTGGAAAGGAATTCCCAGTAACGTGGAGTTCGGGATTGGCGACGATGCGAATTCGCTCTACGTCTCAATCGACAAGTCGCTTTACCGGATTCATGTGAAGTCGCGTGGGATCAATCCCTATCGGGTCGCAAAATGATCGGAGCCGATGTGAGAAAACGAAACCGATTCGGCAATCAAGGGAAACTCGACCGTGGCGATTCTCGTCAAACGAGGGAGATCCGCGATGTCCGTTGAGCGCTTAGAGAGCGGCATTTGAGATCGATTCTGCGAGCGACACGGATTCATGACCAAAACCCGAACAGACTCGACGGTGCCACGGACCTGTGTCGGGCGGGGGCCGTTCACCTACTCCGCGAAAATCGACTGGGCTCGACGGCCCGCCGAGTACTCTTGGTCAGAGGTTTCAGGGGTCGCCACCGATTCGTGCGATCGCGTGTATGTCTTTAACCGCGGCGAACATCCCGTAATGGTGTTCGACCGAGAGGGGACGTTTCTGCGGTCGTGGGGCGAGGGGGTCTTTGCCCGGGCGCATGGCATCACCATCGGCCCGGACGATTCAATTTACTGCACCGACGACCTCGACCACACCGTGCGCAAATTCATGCCAGATGGCCGGCTCGTGATGACGTTAGGAACGAGCGGAAAACCATCTGACACGGGGGCGACGAGTATCGATTATCGCACCATTCGGCACGCCGGGTTGCCGTTCTATTTTCCGACCAACGTGGCGCTGTCGACAGCGGGTGAGATTTATGTTGCTGACGGTTACGGAAACGCCTGCGTCCACAAATTCTCACCCACTGGCCGGCTGCTTTTCTCCTGGGGCGATCCGGGCAACTTGCCAGGGCAGTTTCATGTGCCGCACGGAATCGCTGTCGACCGACACGGAGCCGTTTTTGTGGCCGACCGGGAGAACAGCCGCATCCAGATTTTCTCGCCGACGGGTGAGTTTTTGCGCGAATGGACGGACATTGCCCGCCCGTGCCAGGTGGCGTTCGACGCCCGTGGCAACTTATTCGTCGCCGAACTCGGTTATCGAGCCGGAATGTGGCCTGGCACATTTCCGCCTGCTCCCAACGCGACCGGTGGACGCGTCAGCGTATTTGATCCAGGGGGTGCCCTGCTGGCTCGATGGGGGGGTGGCGAGGAACCGACAGCTCCCGGTGATTTTTTCGCCCCGCACGACCTCTGCATTGACACGCACGGCGACGTTTACGTGGCCGAAGTTGTGATGTCCGCAGGAGGCAATCGCGGCCTGGTGTCCCCAGAGTGTCATTCACTTCAAAAGTTTGTGCTTCAGAAGTGAACCGCGAGAAGATGGAGGCAAGAATTCATGAGAGCCTGGCGTTTTTACGGATTTGGTGACATGCGACTCGACGAGGTCCCGGTGCCCGAACTTCGGCCGAGACACGTTCTGGTCGAACCGCTTTGTGTTCAGCCCAGTGTCACCGAAGCGCAGCTCGCGTTCGGTATCCCGACCTTAGCCTACGACCGCATCAAACGCCGCCTCGAAGCCGACGCCCCGCTGCAGCTCTTCGGGCACGAGTTTTGCGCCCGCATTCTCGCAACCGGCCCCGGCGTCACCCGCTTCCGTGTTGGGGAACGTGTGGCCGCGCGCGCGAAGCTTCCGTGCGAGCAATGCCCATTGTGCCTTTCGGAGCGAAGCAATCTCTGTCGCAAGGGGCCGGTAATCGGCTTCGATCTTCCCGGCTGCTTCAGCGACGTGGCGTCCCTGCCCGAGATTGCTCTGGTCAAAGTCGATGACCGCATTTCGGATAGCGAAGCCGCCTGCCTGCAATCGCTTAGCGACAGCGTGGCGGCAGTGGAAACGGCCGACATTCGGGTGGGTAATTCTGTGATTATCTTTGGCCAGGGGAGCATGGGGTTGGAGTGTTTGCAAATCGCGCGTATCAGCGGGGCGGGCCAGATCATTACCGTGGATGTGCGCGAGGAGTCCTGCCGCATGTCGCGGGAACTCGGCGCCGACCACGCGATCAACGCCCGATCCTGCGATGTCGAATCCACTCTTCGCGATCTGACTGGCGGCAATGGAGCCGACGTGGTCTTTGAATGCGCCGGTGGCAGCCCCAAACAGGGCATGGCTGGCACGCAGACACTACGCCAGGCCATCGACGTCGTTCGTTCTGGCGGAAAAATTATCGGCGTCTCGTGGTTTGGAGGGCCATTGGAATTGAACATCGACTTGTTGCGCGAGCGCAGCCTCCGCTACCTGTTCCCGGACATCAGCACGCAAGCCCACCTTGAACACACCGTCCGTCTCGTCGCTACCGGCCGCGTCCGGCTGGGTCCAACCATCACGCACAGGCTTGAAGGCCTTGAGTCGGTACCCCAGGCGTTCGAGATCACCGCCAACAAGGGAAAGCATCAAGCCATCAATCCGGCGCAGGTGGTCGTGAAGCACTCCGGCGATTTGCGTATGAGAGGGGTGATTTCGGGGTGAGACGCCTTTTTTTGCTGAGATGGCAGCCGATGGGCGCATCCCGAGGTTGTTGGAGATTTTTAGTTCCAAAGGATGGATTCGTCGTGATTTTTGAAAAGAACGTTGACGGCTATTAGGCTGCGGAGGCCAGGACGCTTGCAGAATTGACCCCGGCCTTTGAAGCGAGCTTGCAACTGTCCA
>SIBK01000088.1 GCA_009695205.1 Pedosphaera sp.
TCCAGGCGTCGTCCGGGAGGGCTGGGCAGTGGCGGGTGTGAAAACAATCCGATAGGAGTTCCAGGACGGGAGCCAGGAATGTGGCGGCGATGGACCCAGAGGTAGGAGAGAGAGATCTCATAAGGTCGGGAAAATTTCCCTCCCTAACTAATCGCGGAGCGTCAATAAACCGATGTCCTATCAATAACATGCGGTCGGTGGTGAAGGCTTTCTCAATGTGGGCGACGTCCAGTTCATAGAGGATTCCGGGCTCGAGCGTTACTTGGAGGCGGCCAGGACTGTTGCCGCGTATGCCGTGATCGGAACGGGGCCGCTCTTCTTCCATTCCGATCGCGGCCGGACAGGAATGGAACTGTCCGCCATGGAGCGGATTCAGAACATTTACCGCGCGTACGGATTCAGAACGGCGGCGGGGGAGGGAGCGGAGCCGTACGGCCTCAGCCATAACCCGGACGCATTCTTCACAGCGTGGCGGTTTTTGCATCGAGCCGCTCTTGGAATCGGCACCGTGGGTTTGGAACGTTTGGCTGAGGAAGATGGGGTGCCGCCCCGTTTCGCGAAGCACGTTTGTGGAGTGCTCCATCAATCCGATCCGCCGTTCCCAACGAGCCGATTTGTCGATGCGTGGCGCGCACTCCCAACTCCAGCCTCCAGCGATTCAGCAGCCGATGTCAGGCAGCGTTGCCAGAGGATCTATGAGGAACTCGACACCTGGCAAACCGCATTGGCGATGCCGTTGGGGAACAACGAGGAAGCTCCAATGATGACTGGGGATTCTGTTCACATCACCCAACGGGTACAAATGCGAATGACCTGGCCGATCGAAGCCGGCAAGACCAACGCTACCATCGACATTCAACTCGATACAGTTCTTGGAGGCGTCCAAGGGCAGATCTATGTCGTTTTCCAGGACTTGCTTGACTTGGTGATGCCGGATACCGCGGCGCGTCTGGCTTTTGGGCGCCATCCGCGTGGCGAATCCATTTCCTCCAAGAGCTTGGTGCTGCACGGGACAGAGCCGGTCGAGATCGTACTCAAGGTTCCGCCAGGGGCAACGAATATGTCGATTCGCCTCAATGTCGAATTGGATACCCGGCACAGTGACGAACGGGTGGTTCGGTGTCGGGCGGCGGTTCGCGGCACCCCCGCTCGTTTGGCCCGCATCGCGCTTTTGGCTCCAGAGAAGAGCCCGCTGCTCACGGCAACCAAGGGTCAACTTGTGTCATTCGCCAGGGAACTGCCCCAGGTTTCCCATCGCGAACCCGCTCCATCGGACCGCGACCTGATTCCAGCCCCCTACGACAACACGTATGAGTCGCCCGACCGCAATTACTTTCACTACAAGGTGAAGTATCATCGGGACGATCAATTCCTGGTGGAGTCGATTTTGGACGATCAGGCGCGGCGTGCATTGGATATCGCCTGGGCGGACTTGCTCGGCTCCTTTGACTATCATGACCTCAACCTCCAGTTCTTGAAGCGGAAGTTCGGCGTGTCAGGGAATCCAGGGCCCGCCGCCGATCTGACACCTGAACTTATCACGCGCTTTCCATCCACCGTACGGGCTCGTGTCGAAGCCCTCTTGGCGGAACGGAAGGCCGTCGTGGCAGGCTTTGACTCGGCGGAAGCGGAGCACATTGAGGATGTCATTGCCCTAGCCGCGCGGGCTTGGCGGCGTACCGTCGACGACGAGGAGAAGGCACGGCTGCGTCGGTTCTACGGGACGCTTCGATCCCAATCCGATTCGCCTCTCGATCATGCCTCCGCGGTGCGCGCGCTGGTGGCGAGAGTCTTGCCGACTCCTGCTTTCCTCTATCGGGTGGAGCCGCAAGATTCACGTTCCGAGGATGGATCTGGCATTGCTGCGTTGTCAGACGAGGCTCTTGCAAGCCGGCTTAGCTTCTTTCTTTGGGCGTCGATTCCAGACGCCGACCTTCGGCGCTCGGCGCGTGCCGGTGAATTGCGCACGGAATCCGGTATGTCGGCTCAAGCGCGGCGCATGCTGCGGGATCCCAAAGCGAGACGATTGGCGACCGAGTTTTTCGGGCAGTGGTACGGTTTTTATCGATTCGAGACTCATGACGGCGTCGATCGATCCCGTTTTCCAGAATTTACCGAGTCATTGCGTCGCTCGCTTTATGGGGAAGCCGTCGCATTCTTTGAAGACATCGTCTCGCAAGATCGCACCGTGGATGAAATTCTGTTCTCCCCTAGTGCCTTTCTGAATGCCGAACTGGCGAAGCACTATGGGATCACAGCCCGCGAACCCCTCGGCCCGGAGATCATCCGCGTTGCGTTGGGTGAAATCGATAAGCGAGGCGGTTTGCTGCATCTGGGTGCCATCCTCACGCTGACCTCGCCACCACTTCGTACGAGCCCGGTCAAGAGAGGTGATTGGGTATTGCGTCGCATCCTGGGTACGCCGCCGCCGCCCCCGAACACTGGATCAATCGCGGCCGATGACGTCGCTGACGACGGGCTTTCGGTGCGCGCGCGCCTGGCTCGGCACAGCCGCCAAGCCTCCTGCGCCCACTGTCATTCCCGCTTCGATCCGCTTGGTTTCGCGTTGGAGCACTACGATCCGATCGGACGATGGCGCGCCACGTACCGCGGCGGCGGCCCAATTGAGGATGAGGGAACGCTGTTGGATGGAACTGAGATTCGCGGGTTCCCTGGCATGCTCGACCACCTGAGGCGGCAGCGGCCTCTCTTCCATCGCACCCTCAGCGCGAAGTTGCTGGGATACGCTTTGGGTCGTCACGAACTGTTGTCCGACCGGCCATTGATTGCGGCGATGGTTGACGATTGCGCTGCCGGACGCGGGTTCTCCCAGCTTGTTCAGCGAATTGTGAGCAGCCGCCAATTCCGATATCAACACGTGACGCTTGACACCAACGGTGCGAGCGAGAGGACCAAATAAGAAAGACTCCATGCACTTGAACACCTCCCCTTCCGTGAGTCGTCGCCGGTTTTCGCGTGCCGCCGGAAACACGGCGCTTGCATTGCCGTGGCTCGAATCGCTTCCGGCGAGAGCCGCGGACACAGGAAAGCAGACCTCCGCTTCGCCCTCTGAGAAGCCGCCGGTGCGGTTCGCGTGCCTGTGTTTTGCGGACGGAGTGGAGCCGAAGGATTGGTGGGCCAAAGGCGACGGTGCGGCCATGGAGTTGGGAGAGGCCCTCCGTCCCATGGACCCTCATCGCCAGGACATGATCTACCTGGAAGGCCTCTTCAATGAGCAAGCGCGCGACCATCAGAGCGTGCACTTGGGCCGATTCCCCAACTTGCTTTCCGGAGCACGGGTCAGCACCCAGCAGCGTGACGTTCGCGTGGGCCAGACGATGGATCAACGGCTCGCTCAACATCTCGCGAAGCAAACACCAATTCCGAGTCTGGTCCTGGGAATCGAACCGACGGAACTTCGCCTAGAAGACGGCCTGACCATGCTGTACGGGTCCTGCATTTCCTGGAAGTCCGATACCAAGCCGGCGACCAAGGAAATCTATCCTGCGCGCGTATTCGACTTGCTGGTTGGGAATGGGTCGAGCCGGAAGCTCGATCGGAGCATTCTCGACGAGGTTGCCGATGACGCCCGATCGGTGCGACGGCAGATCAACGGCAATGATCGATCCAAGTTGGACGACTACTTGGAGTCGATTCGGGACATTGAAAAGCGCATTGAATTGGCCGGCCGGGAGCGGGGGATCGAAGGCTGGCAACCGACCTTGCGCGAAGTCACCATGCAGCGCCCCGCTGAGGCGCTGCCGCAGGACGTGCCGACGCATATGCGACTCATGATGGATTTGATCGTATTGGCCTTCCAGATGGACAAGACGCGTGTCGCCACCTGTCTGTTGAACAACGATTTGTCGGCGATGACATTCGAGTTCCTGGATGGAGTGCGCGGCGGCCTCCATGTCGATTTGACACACAATGGCAACAAGCCGGAGGTGGAAATCATGCACATGAAGACCAACCAATTCCATGTGCAGCAACTGGCCTATCTCTGCAGCCGTCTCGGGGCGATCGACGAAGGCGGTACCTCCTTGCTCGACAACTCGGTCCTGATGTGTTGCTCCAACATGTTCGACGGTGATCAGCATCAGGCAGACCGCCTGCCCATGCTCCTCGCCGGGCGAGGCGGCGGCAGGCTCAAGACCGAGCGGGTGTTGAATTACCTCGATCGCCCGAATACGGAACGCCGTGCCTGCGGCATGTACCTGTCCATTATGAATTGTCTGGGCCTTGAATTGCCGCGTTTCGACGACGCGGAAAAGCGGCTCGCATTGCTCTGAGTTTGCGCCCCGCCGAAAGTCGCCGCTTTTCCCGAAGAAACCACACTCTCATCCCCGGACGTGTCACTCTCAAAATGGACAACCCTGCTCGCGGTCGGGGCGCTGATCGTGGTTCGGAACATCAGCCCAGAAATTGAGAGGGCACGGAAGAAGATCACACGTCACTCGGCCGGGCCGTGATTCGAAAGAGAACATGCGCTGCGCTGCCGAGATATCCGCCGGGGCAGTTCCAGTTGGCGCCTGACCGAGGGCGCATCTCCGAGTTGCCGGCGCCGCATTGGATGCTGGGGGAAAAGCGGCAGAGGGCTGCCGCCCTCCAAATCAATCGGGACGTGACACTCGAATGGCGGCGCCTTTGGAGCGCGGTGGCCCTCCACCCCTTTTGGGGAATTCCCGGGACGACCGATCTCCAAATGTCGGCAACTCGGAGATGTGCCCCCTGACCGATTCCTTCAAAGATTCCGGTGGAAAAAAGGCTCAAGCGGAGTATGATCTCTGTCATGAAGTCCCTCCGAGGCCAACGAGTAGTGCGCCACGATGCTGGGTGGACTTGCCGAGCGGCATTTACACTGATTGAGTTGCTCGTTGTCATTGCCATCATTGCTATACTAGCGGGCATGTTGTTACCGGCCCTCGGAAACGCCAAGAATCGGGCAAAGGGTGCCGGATGCCTCTCAAATCAGCGCCAGTGGGGTCTGGCGACCATGATGTATTCGGCAGATTTTCAGGATTCGCTCCCGCTTTTCGGCGACATATTTCCCCCCACAGCGGCGGCGAGCTACTGGTATCAAAAGGTAGCTCCTTACATCATTCGTTCGGAAGCAGCTCATCCAACCAATCGCGAGGCGTATTCTGCCGCCGTCCGAAAGTGTCCTGGAGGAACCATGGGCCCACCGCCATTTACGGTTGCCAAATCGTCACTCCAATTCAAAGACTGGAACTGCTGGGTTGGCGTTTACTATGGACTCTTCGGAAATCCCGTCATCGCCCCGTTTTATTACGGCAACGAAATGAGGCCGATCAAACTCTCACGGTTTGACAAGCCGTCGGATGGGATGATGTATATGGACGCCGTGACTCACTATGTTTACTCCCCTATAGCATGGCCGTTTGATCGTGATGCCAACAAGGATGGAATGATGGATAGTATGGATGGAGTACTCTCAACCGAATTCGCCTTCAACAATGGCCGTGCCACCGTCCATGGAAACGGATCCAACGTCACACTACTTGATGGACATGCGGAACGTGTTGCCTTCAAAAAACTGTGGGAATGGCGCAACGGAAAAATCGTCCACTCGTTCTGGTACGTCAATGATTAGGGATACTTTATCGAACTCATCATCCTCTCTTAGTGGCACCGGCGGTTTTCCGACGGTGAAAAAGGAAGACGACGTGTTTTTCATCTCCCGTTCATGGAGCGAGCCCTTACACGTTCACACCCCAAGGGTTCCGAAATACAAGGTGGCACCATTGTTGATCACAAAGCAAAGTCGCCCCCGATAAGGCTCTGGCAGCCAGTAGACGCCGCCTAACGCCGCTTTCGCCACAGTGTCGCAGGTGACCGGTTCCAGCGTTGACCAGTGATCGCCGCCGTCGTCGCTGTACATATAACCGGCGTTGAACTCCGGCGGGTTGTCTCCGCCCCAGTTAAACAGGCAATGCAAGCGGCCGTTCGGGTCCTCCACCATGCTTGGGCTGACGATCCGTGAATCGAGAAACATCTGTTTCCAGCCGTCGGTATCCCGTCGCGCGTGCACGGTGTAGTACCGCGCAAGCAGCTCGGGTGTCGGGAAATAAGAGGGGATGAATCCGTAAAGCGAGTGTGGGCGCCCGAGGCGATCCACGAAGAATTTGATCTGGTGCACGTCACAGGCGAATCGCCCGTCGGCCCGGCCGTCACCGAAGCTGAGGTTCACTTTGTCGAGCGCGGCGATGCTTTCGGGGTTCCAGGGATTCAGTGTTTGCGGGGTCTTCAGCACACGCCCGTCTCCCAGCGTCCAAGTTTCGCCGCCGTCCGCCGTCCGCAGATAGTATATGTTCTGGTACAACGCCGGGTTGGGTTCCCAGCCGGTGAACATCAAGTGAAGGACGCCGTCGCGGACAATGGCGGCGGGGTAGATCACCTGGCCTTCGACGAGGGATTTGCGTTTTGTCCAGGCGCCATCTGGCCGGCGTCGCATGTAATCGATGGCTCCACTGTTGCCGCCAGCGCCAAAGTAATAGAGCGAGTCATCGCGGCGATCGACCACCATGGAGGAGTAGTTTTTAGGATGAATCCAGTAGCCGTCGCCCAGCGTTTCGAGGTCGTGCGGTTTGGCGCCAGCGAAATGCCAGATCTCATTCCGCTTTTTCCGATGTGGTCCCGCCAGGTGAATCGTGCCTTGGCTATCCACCGCGATATAGGGTGGCCCCACGGGAAATCCTCCTTTGGTGGTCCAGCGTTCCCCATCGTAACGCAGGATGACCGATTCTTCGTCGCCGCTTTCGTAAGTGATGTAGAGATAGTCGCCAGAGCTGACAATTTTGTTCTGGCTGAAAAGCCCGTTGTAATTGCTGTTTGAACGGATGGCTTCGAGGAAGACTTTCACGCGATCCTCCGGTCATCGATGCGCCCGCGGTAGAGCGGTGCGCGGGGTTCGCGGTTGAAGCCGCTGCAGATGAACTCGCGCGCGCCGACGACGCGAGCCCACTGCGGCGTGACGTAATGAGTGGCCCGTGCGTTGGCGTTGGTGGTCACCGCCCGGACCGGGCTCCAAGTGCGCCCGCCGTCGCGGCTGGAAGTGATGCCTAGATCGAGCCACGAAGCCTTCCGATCCTTGAACATCACCAGCGCATGCAGTGTGTCGCGAGTCACGATATCGAGGCACCCGCCGGCGATGTCCACGGCGAAGTCAGCGGACAATTCCCCGAATTTCCACTTCGATCCGTCCCAGCGATCCAAGGACCATTTTGCACCGTCCCAGCAGACGTGGGCGCAGCGCATGAACGGTTCGCGCGCCAGATGATATGGACGATTGAAGGAGTAGAGGAAGTGCGGGTGTCCGTCCGGATCCAGTTCCAGACAGTGGGCCAGTGTATTGGAGTGGCCTCCGTTGGGCTGGCCAATGATCGTGACGACCTCGGGTGTTGGACGTTCGAGTCCGTGTTCACGGGAGTTGGGCTGCAGCGGCAGGTCGTAAGGCTTGGCGTCTGCCTGACACCAGGTTTCACCGTGGTCGTCAGAACGGAGGTAATAGACCGTGCTGTAGATGGCCGAGGCGTCGATCCAAGGGCAGAGCAACAGGTGCAGCCGCTGTCGCGCGGGGTCGTAGCGCAAGATGGGTTGTGCCCACGCCTCAACGGTCAGGACCCGAGGTGGGGTGCCGGGAACCTCAGAGTAGAGGGCTACTGTCTGCGGACGGGGCCCCGAAGCGATGACGCGCACGCCGTCCGGAGTCCACACGAGGTCCAGTCCGGCGGCGCCGTGTGGCTCGGGCAATGAGCCCAACCGGGCGGATGCCACCTTCCCCGAAGGCGTCACGCGGAGGAGCCAGAGACTGTGGTCGCGCAGTCCGGCGACGTACAACGTTCCGTCTGGGGCAGATGTCATGCGCGCGCGGGCGAGATGCCCAAGGGATTGTCGTCGTCGGCCGATCTGGAGAATCGTGTCGTTGCTCGCGTGTGCCAGAATTGCGGTCGCCCCTTCGGTCGCCGCCAGAATTCGGGGGGCAGTCACATTAGGAAACCAGCCGAGCGGGCGTCCGGATCGATGCAGCAAGTCGAGTTTCGCCGGCGGACGTGTCTCCGCCCCGCGCAACACGGGGGGTGCGCCCGTCAACAAGACTCCCGCTCCAACACTGGTGATAAAGGCGCGCCGTTTCATAGTGAGTGTGGAGGGTTTGTCATCGGGTGCTGTCGTATCTTAATTTCGCGAACGCCCCTCCTGATGCGAGGCTTCATCTTGCTTGGGGTTGCGGGTCACGCGAGCTCCACTTCCCCGTACCAGATTGGAGAAGGCTTCTTCCCAGACCACATGTTACAGGTGAATTGAAGTCGGCCATTGCGGAGGCGTGGATTGACGGCAACGTGCGCGTAGCTGAGTCGCTGTCGATGCGCGTCACGAGTCAAAACTTGAATCGGAGCCCAAGTGTCCCCGGCGTCATTGCTGAACGTATACCCTAGATCGTAGAAGCGGTCGTTACTGCGTTTCTGGGTGACTATGGCGTGCAGGCCGCCGCGCTCGTCCTCCGCGAGTACGGCATAGGCGATGTCACGATCGCGTTCCAAGCAGAGCAGGCTCGATTTCCAACCATCGGCGTCCCGGCGGAGGTGCTTCACGCGGATGTTCGGTTCCGGATCGCTGCCCGAGGCGGTTCCGAATGCAATACCATACGGCCTAGAGTACCAGTAGAGAATGTGGGGACGGTCGGTCCGGTCCACGAGGAGACTGAGGTTGTGCGTGTTGGCTTCGCCGCCGCCGGTGGCCTGTGTACCCGACAAAATCTCTATTTCGGGTGATTTCCAGTCGGCTGGCAGAGTTAATGCCCGGCCGTCACTGCGACGCCAGGAGGCGCCGCGGTCGTCCGAGCGCATGTAGTAGATCCCTTCGTAAAGTGCCGGGCTCCCGTTCCAGCCGCAAAAGATCAGGTGAATGGATTGACCCCGGCAGACGGCTGCGGGATAGATGCAGGATCCCGCGGCCACAGTGTGCGTGTCGCTCCAGGTGCCGCCTCGGGGTTTTTCTCGGAACCCGAAGGTCTTCAAGCCCGCGCCGAAATAATAAAGTGTCCCATCGTCACCGCTCACCGCCGCTGAATAATTCTTCTCGTAAATCCGTTCACCTTCGTCGAATCGGCTCACGGCGTGCGGTTCGCGCGCAGTGTAGTGCCAGATCTCCTGGCCACGGCCTCGATCCTCCAAGCCAAACGCATGAACGAAGCCTTCCGTGTCCTCGACCAGATACGGCCTCTGAATGGGGAGGAGTGTGCCACGTCGCCAGACTCCGCCCTCCTGACGCCAGAGCGCCGCGCCTTTCTGAGTGGCGTAACCCATCACGGTTGAGCCGTCGCCGACTCCAAACAGCTTGCCGGCGGCAGCCGACGGAAAGAACGCGTTGTTGTCACCGTCATCGGCTATTTGCCGGATGCGGAATCGCCGCTTCGGAAAGGACCGTTGTTTCGAAGCGGAAGCGCCGGCCCCGAGGGCGGGTGCGAGGACGCCGCCAACCGCAGCGGCTAGCGAGACTCGGACGAAGCGCCGCCGGTCGATAGGATTGCTAGGTTTGCTGTTCACGAGGATTTCGGTAGCCGTTCATTTTGGCCGCGCCGTTGTCACCCGGCCGTAGTAGACGTGGCGTGTTTCACCTGGGTAAGGGCCGGTGAAATAGCAATCGATGACATTGGTAGGTTGGCCCCCGGCACGCGTGCTGTTGACGAACACATGGTCGATCGGCGTGGGTGTCGCAAGCCGGACCGGTTCACTCATGCGCTCGGGGTGGTTCCCGTCGCCAACGGCGTACCACAAGTCAAAGCGGAACCATTCACCGCGGCAGAGGAAATAGTGCAGACGGCCGTCCGGCGTTTGGTGGAGTCGTCCCCGGGAGAAGTTCCCCAGCCGGTAGTGCGTGAACACTCCGTTTGGCCGCCCGACAGCGTGATACAGGGCATCGTCTGTGCGTTTCTGTCCGTCCGAAGCCCACGACCATTCGCCCGTGGCCGGTGTGGAGTTCCGGAGGTAGAGGAAGTGCATCTGTCCCGACCGGTCGAGCAGCAGATCTTCATTTTCCGTCGTGCCTCGTGCGGCGCCGGCCACGGTGTCGGAAACATCACTGATCGTCTGCATCTTCCAACCCTCCGGATTTTGAACGGGGTTCGCGTTCCAGTAGTAGTAGGTGTGCAGCGTGTGGTACCCGGAGCCTTTCACGAAATAATCGTCGTAGCAGAACGTGTGACCGGCACCGTCACGATAGGCCACAAAGTAATAGGCGCGGGCCTTCTCATGTGGCACCCGGCCTTGCGCAACCGGTCGATAGCCGTTCGTCGCGCCCAGCACGTACCAGTTCATTCCATCCAATCCACCGGCAACCAGAATGTTGTCCTGGGCGTCGATTCCGGCGCCGAAGCGGGTGTCCGCACGGGCGAATTGCTGCACCGTGAACGTTTGAATCTGCCCCGGCGGATCGAAGAGCGCATGGTAACTTGCACTTTCACCGGCAATGACATGCACCCGCCCCTTGGAATCCACCAGCAAGACGCCGCTTTGTGGAACCTTCGGCAGCGGCGGGCTGGCTTCCCATAGCCCAGGCCTGACTCGCCGGAAGACCACCAGGTGTAAGTCATCGCGCCAGCACATCGCGTAAACGTCATCGCCATGCCGGACGATGTTGGATTGGTTGAAGCCCCAGGAACTCCGGCCGGTGCCGCCGCGTTGGATGTAGCCCGCAGTGTCGGTGATCAGTTCCGTCTCGAACTGCGGAGCGATCGACGGATTCAAGGAAACTGGAAGCGAGTCCGCGCCGAGCGATGCCGCTGTCATCGCACCGGCGACCGCCCATGCAAGGCCAGGCATGCCGCGGCGGCGACGTCGATGAAGAGGGGACATGGCGGAATCATTGCCCCTCAAGAGTCGGAACGGCAAGCACGTAGGTAACACGTCGACCCTCAGGATTTCGCAGCTCGATATTCATCGCCACTCCATGAATCGCTGCGCGGGTTTGCACCGCCATCTCCATGCAGATGAGTATTGAATGCGTACCGCTCGACTATCGACTACAACACCAGAAGGGACTCGGACAGGACTGAGTCAACCGCGTGGATCTGAATCCAGGCCAGGTTGGGGTGCGTGGGGGTAGTCCACCGGTTGGTACTTGATTGCGAGCTCGGGCGTTTCCCGACGCCTCTGTCCCTCTTGGAGCGAGGTGAGGGCTCGGTCGAGGACGCCGGTGGTGAGCAAGGTTCGCTCAACGGGGTACGATGGACGTCCGGTGTGGACCATTTTTTCGATTCCCTTCAGCAGGTAAGCGAAATGAGGGTATCGGGGCTGCGTTCGTTCGTCGAAGCGGACGGCGAGCGGTTTGGCCTGGCCACGAAGGCGCATCGCCACCGCAGTACCTTGTGCGAAACCGGGCAGCATCAATACCGCCGCAGGCAGACCGTCATAATACTGAAAGCGAAACAAGGTGGCTTCCGCGCACCGACGGAAATCCGTGTCGACCGCGTGTGGGGTGATCGCGAGCGCGGCATCGAGCAAGTCTCGCCGAAAATTTTCGGAATCGACATGCCGCCAGAGCGCGTCACCCTGAAGACATTGCACCCAAGCGACCCCGGTTTCCGCGCCGTGCCGACGTTCAACAAGGGATTGGAGGAGCTCCAGCGCGTGGCTGCCGTAAATGTCCAACCCGGAGTAACCGATGCCCACGACCGCTTCGAGCTCAGAACCCATCGGAAGGGTCTGGTCGGGAACACGGAAGCCGATCGGCATCGAGGAACCGGCCATGAACGGTATTTTAAGCTGCTGCGCACGCTGGTACATCCACAACGCGTCCTCCCATTCGGGGCCCAGGTGCTTATCGTTGAAGACGGGCACGACGTTTCCGAACTTCTCGAAAGCGGCCGCTATGGACTCGAAGAACCGTCGGCGCGGGTAAAGGTGTTGTTGCTTCGTGTTCCATGGATAGTCGCCGTGTTCGCCGATACTGATGACTCCATCCACCGCGATACGTGATTGTCCGAGTGAGAGCGCCTGTTCGATCGAAGGAAAAATGGGTACCTTGTGTTTGGCGGCCAGTGGGCGCGCGAGATCACCCTCGGGAAACTGATCCACATACATCGATGCGAGACGGAGGGCAGGTCCCGGGCCGCCATCCTGTTTCCAGCCCTCGAGGATCTTGCCCACCAGAACGTCGGCATGCAGTCCGGTCTGATAGGCCGTCACAATGGCCGCGATCGATTTGGGTCGGAGTGGCGCGTGTGAAGAAGGTGACTCCGCAATGGTTCTAGCGGCCGTCAATCCCGAAGCCAACCAGGCTCCGCCAGCGCGGATAATGAACCCGCGCCGGTTGAATAAAGCGATGGAGGATAGGGAACAGTTGGCCAAAGTAGTGTGGATAGGTTTTCCAGGCTGATGAGCTGAGATTGTTAGACAAGGAGAATCTGTAGCGAGAAGAAGGCATGGGTGCCTCTCCGAGTTGGCGTCATTTGGAGATGGGTCGTCCCGGGAATTCCCCAAAAGCGGTGGAGGGCCACCGCGCTCGTGCGCCTGTGAGGGCGCACGACCCGATGGATTTGGAGCGCGGCAGCCCTCTGCCGCTTCCCCCCCCCCAGCATCCAATGCGGCGCCGGTCACTCGGAGATGCGCCCAGAAGGCATTAGATTCCACTGGAAACGGCGGAAAACCAAACAGGAAAGGGTCTCGCGGAGACGCGGAGAGGAAAACTATTTGAGTGGAGTTGGTTCGGCTGGGTTCTGTGAACTCAATAGGACCGCCCGTTGCCCGAGTGATTATTCCGAGCCGTGAGCGTGGAACCGACTCTGTTCAACGGAAGTTTTCAACTGTTGCAGCGTGGAATAGGCGACATCGTACTGCTTATCCCTAAGCGCCTTTGCGGCCGCCTTTGCGGTATCCTTCGCCCATTCATCCTTGGTGGCGGCGAAGGTCTTTTCAATCTGAATGCTCGCTTGTGCCGGCGGCAATGCGTCGGGCAGGTCATCCGAAGTAGCCGCGCGCGGCTCCCGGTTGCAGGCCAACAAGAAGAAGGCCGGCAAAATCGCCCAACTGAAAATGGAAAGCCGACGAAGGGTTTGATGCATGGCGTTTGAGGTATGGGCCTTCAAGCAGAAGGTTCCGATTACAACGGGGCACAGTTCAAACGGCTGATCGGTTTGGTTCGCTGTTCGAGCTTCCACCGGATAAACTTCATAAATTCCGAGGAGCCTCCGTAGCAGCCAATGTTCGATCCATCACCGTGCTGAATCCCCTCGTCTTCAATGGGGTCGTTGGCGCCGTCGTTAAAGAGGGGACCCGGATTCCGGTGATCTGGCTCCATCATTAGGATGTCATCGGCACGATAGCGACTCAGCTTTTCACCAACCGGCTTGCGGGCCCAATCGGGCTGGCTGGTGGTTAACATTATATAGCTGGTACACTGCAGGTACCGCTGCTTAAAAAGAGTGGTGTTCGTCTTATCGGAGGGGCACCGGTAAACCTTTGGCGTTTGAAGATACGGATAACACTGTCCCCCGGTGACCCCCAGAGTCGTAACCGGTGAATTGAGGGGAAACTTGCAGAGCCAGCAGATAATGGGCAAGGGTCCCGCTCCATGGAATGGCAGCGAGTCCTGAAATTCATTCGCATATAAGTTCATCGACAACATCAATTGCTTGTTGTTGTTAAGGCATGTGCTGCGAAGCGCCATTCCTTTCGCCTTGGATAATGCCGGCAACAACATTCCGGCAAGAATCGCGATGATGGCGATGACCACAAGCAACTCGATCAGAGTGAAGGCCCATCGCTTTTCGGAGATCCGGGCCGTCGCAGACAATGTATTCATAATAAAGGACTCGCTTCGCCGCCAAAGCAGTCGACCACACCTAAAAGCGAGCCTCCAGGCCTCCAGGCAAATAGGCTAAATCAGAATGCGCATTTCGGTAGGTAATTTGGATTTAAAGTACATATATTCACGTTGTCTCAGTCAACTCTTTTCTCTACCTTATGGGACAAATCGGCGCGCTATCGAGTTGGCGGTGAACTCGTATCGAGGTGCTGCCAGACTGAAAGCAGAGCCGGGCGTTACAGCGCGTCCTGGATGGCCTAAATCAAAAGCGATCGTACGACCTCGGCACCGGTGACTTCTGAATCGCTCAAGGTTTCAAGCCGCCCCGCATGCAGGAAGGACAACCGCCGGTGGTCCAGCCCAAATTGATGCAGGATCGTGGAATCGAGCAGTCCGCGGGCGTGCAGGTCACGGACGAGCGCCCCGCTCGGCTGATCCGTCGCGGCGCAGGCTTTGGTCAGCCCGCCCTTCACATCGCCGTGGTGATCCCAGTTCGCGTCCCGGACCGGTGCGAAAACCAGCACAAAGCGAACCCCCGCTTCCACGAGGCGTCGCTCGATCAGCAGCCGGCGGGCATAGGCGGCCATCGCTGGATTCGTCCCGTCGATCCCGTAAAGAGATTGAGTCGCTCTCGATTCTCTCGAAAGATCGGTCGCGTCGATCGCCTCGAGTTGCATCTTTGCCGCTAACTCGTAATTCCGGATGCGCGCGTCCAGTTCCGCCTCACCCGGATGCAGGGACTGGTGGCGGCGGTCGAGACGGTCGATGAACTAATCGCGGAGCGTCAATAAATTGATGTCCTATCACTCGCCTCCATTTTTTCGTTGATATGATCGTTGATATGATCGTTGATATGATCGTTGATATGAGAATCGATTGAACACGCACGCACCCACAGCGACCGCGATCTTCGTTCTGGCGCTTTCGTGCACAGGCTGTTCGTGGCGTATTCCGGCGAAGGGAGACGCCTCCCCCGCTGTTTGCGCGAACGGAAACAACCTCGTCGACTCGAAAACGCCCGAGCTCATCGCTGCTCCGAATCCGACCCCGGGTTGGCTGGGTTACACCATCGAGCGCGTCAACGGCTCGACCGAACGCACCGGGCTGTCGGCACATTTCCAACTGGTCACCGCTGCGTGGGGGCACGAAAACGCACAGATGCCCAACCTCGTCTATATGCCGGAGAAGAAACGCCTGCTCATGACGATTGAGTATGGGCCTCCGACGGTCCGCACCGTGGTGATTCATAGCGATGACCTGGGCGCAACGTGGAGTGAACGGCGGTGGCTGCACACGAACGAGCAAGGCAAGCCCGATGTTGGTATCACGGCGGGCCTGACTTATTTCGGGAACGGATTTCTGACAACCAGCCCGGAATCCGGCACCCGCTACTTCAGCCGGGATTATGGCATGACCTGGACCGAGACGGCGCCGGTGCCGAAAGGGGCCAACGGCCGCGATCTCTACCATTGGGACCCGTTGCTGGTGGATCGGGACAGGTCCGGGCAAATCGTACGGCTAGCCGAAACTCGGTACAACGAGACGGGCGCGCGACGAGACGACCCCAAGCGCAAATACTCGCAAGGCTATCTATGGTTCAGCGAGGACCTCGGGAAATCCTGGAGTCGTGAGACTCCCGTGCCCGCTTGGCATGGCGTCAACGAGATCGCACTGGTGCGGGCGAGGAATGGTGACATTGTGGCCGCCTGCCGCACGGATAACCCCGTGCGATTCACGGGCGAACTCGACATGTACTCCGGCATGGGTATATCGATCTCGCGCGACAACGGGGCGACTTGGTCCGATTTGAACCCCCTTTATGAGTACGGCCGGCATCACCCGAGCTTGGTCGTGCTTCCGAACGGCGACATCGTTATGTCCTACGTTGTGCGGATTGGTTACACGGACGCAAAAACCGGCTTTCCCCGTTTCGGCATTGAAGCGGTGATCAGCCACGACAACGGCAAAACGTGGGATCTGGATCACAAATACATCCTCGCCCATTGGACGGGCAAGATTACCGGGCGCAATTCGTGGTGGGGTCTGAGCCAAACCACTTCGACAGTTCAGTTGTCAGATGGAGCGTTGCTGACTACTTTCGGGACCGGCTTCCGCAACGAGCCCACACAGCCCTTGTGCAAGATGGACGTGGGGTTGGTACGATGGCGCGTCAGCGACAAGCCGATTAATTCCGACCGGGCTCTTCGTGATGCTCCGTACGATTCCGAACTCAGGAACACGTTTGACCCGAAAAACAGCAACCCTCGCTCTCAAATCAAGTGACGATGAAAACAGTCCAAAGCCCCCCTCCTCCTCCCCTAAAAAGGAATGCCTTCACTTTGATCGAACTGCTCGTCGTCATCGCAATCATCGCCATCCTGGCTGGCATGCTCCTACCGGCCCTGGGGAAGGCCAAAGCGAAGGCACAACAAACCAAGTGTTTATCGAACATGCGTCAGATTGGGCTGGGATTTACGCTCTATGTGCACGACTTCGAGGATACATTCCCCCCCGCCAATCTCTGGCCAACTCCCGTCTGGGCTTACTGGCCTGGAAAGACGCCCTTCTCAAACTACATGCTGTATCCTTACATTAAGAGTCAGGATTTCTGGTTTTGCCCCACAAAGACCAAAGACGACACTTGGGTCGGCGCTTCGGGGATACCTGCTTCGTATGGCTGGAACCACTTCCTCGGCGGCGGCATTTCCCTGCAAGGCCAAACCTGGAAGACCTTCACTCCCCCTCTGAAAATGACCTCAATCGCTTCCCCCAGCCAGACCGTGCTAGCCCTTGAAACCGTCGGAAGCAGCGTGGCATTAGGTCCCCCGAGCGGGGCCGGAACCGATGCCAGCACGAAATGGTCCATCTATCCCACATCGGCAAATTTTCGGCATTCGGGAGGTATGAACTTCACGATGGCGGACGGCCATTCGCAATGGTTCAGAAAGGACAACGCCGACTTGACCAATCGCGATGACAGAATGTGGACCGGCAAGGGCTTATAGCCCGATTCATCCGCATCGTAAACGTCACGCAAGAGATCACGGGAGCGGCCTGCCCCGCTCAGAAGGCCAATATGTAGACCTTCCGCGAATGCGCTTCCGTGGGTTGATACGGATCGCTCTTTCTTGTTCCGGGGTCGATGAGACCGAAGTCACCGCTCTCGAGTCGCCGGTACTTTCGATAGTCTGCATGACCGTCGACGTAGATCAGGTTGCCCCCCTCCGTGTGGACATTGCTGAACCGCTCGATCCCCGGCTTGTCCCACCAGCCGCCGGTAGCCGTGTCAATCCAGGTGTGCCATTGAGTGAAGTGTGTCGGAATGACGCCGTCCCCCCGCTCGATCGGTTCGGGCTCGAGCAATCCGTAACTGCTCCGCGTCCAACCTTCCTGCATGACGATGATGCTGGACGGCGTTGGGACGTGAGACAACGAACGACCTAGAATGGTCGCATTGCCGATGTAGCTGGCACTGCTTTCCAATGTGGGCACGAACTGCGGATCCTCATGCGGCCGGACGCTCGGGCAGGCGAAGACGCGGTGACCCGCATAGGGAATCAGCGCCTTCAGAAAATTGAGCGGCGCATTGCTGGCCCCGAACTGCAGGACGGACATCGTAAGCGGGGGAAGTTTACCGGCGTTGTCTTCCCCGTAAAGGACGAGGGCCAGACCCGTCTGCTTCATATTGCTCAGGCATGCGGTGCGTCTTCCCCGGTCCTTGGCTTTGGCGAGGGCGGGCAACAACATACCAGCCAGAATCGCGACGATCGCAATTACAACCAACAACTCGATCAGCGTGAACGCCGCTCGCGATACTCCGCGGGTGGGCCAACAGCGCTTCCCGCAGTGGAACGAGACAGCCAGAGGCGTCACAGCCGAGATCATTTCAAGGGACCACGACGCGTCATAGTTGACCGGTGGGGCAGAGGATGCCATTCCCGGACACTACCCCCAGGAAAATGATCTTCAAGCAAAAAGACGATGCGCTTAGCCGCTGGGTGCAAGACAAAAATCTGATTCATTTCGAAAGCATTGGAGTCCCGGGATTTGCACCATCCGCCGTCCGGGGTGCCGGGGCCACTCTCTCCCAATGACGCGCCTGCCGGACCGGCATGCCTGGCTCGCGTGCCTTCTTGGCATTCAATCGCACGCAGCCTCCCGCCGGCAACCAGCCTGGAAGATCACTCCGTCCAGACCGCTGGTAGTCGCGGCTGAGCACCGGACCAAATTCCGCCGGATCTCCGGCGGACACCGTGACGATATATTCCCAGAGCAATTCGTATTGTCGGGTGAGGGCAATGCCCGAGGTCTTGACGCCCCGCTCGTTGAGCCAAGCGCAAAAAAATTGAAATCTAGCGAACGGAGAACCGCTGGAACCGTCAGTCCGTTTCCAGATCCATGGGAGCGACTCAAGAAAATGGCCGCTGTTGGAGTATAGATCCCAAAACCGCGAAAAACGACGGAGGGATTGGACCGTCGCAAAGTCGAGCAGCCGATTCTGCAGAATCTCGTAGGATGGGTGCGGGTTATAAACCATTCGCCACTCGGCATCGTGTCGTCCGATCGGTGTACCACGGAGGCGTTTGAGAATGCCCAACTGGATCTCTTGAGGACCCATCGCCACCAAGCGTTCGAACCCGGCAGCGAAACTGGCGACAGTTTCTCCGGACAGACCCGCGATCAGGTCGGCATGCACATGGATGCCGCTCTGCTCACGCAGCCAATGGAGATTGTCGTCCAAACGTTCGTGGTTCTGCCGGCGGCTGATGAGCCGTTCCACCTCCGGGTTGAATGTTTGGATGCCGACCTCAAATTGCAACGCGCCGGGTGGGAACAGAGTAATCACCTCCCACAACGCCTCCGGCAGGCGGTCCGGAACCATTTCAAAGTGGACAAATAGCCCGGGTGTCCCTCGAGCGAGAAACAATTGTAGAATTGATCAACTCGTCTCCAGATTCAGATTGAACGTGCGATCGACAAATTTGAACTAACCAACACCGTGATCCAACAGGCGCTGCATCGCGTCTAAGAATGGGGGCAATGGAAACTGCCGGACAAAAATATCCAGGGACGAGAGACAAAACTCACAGGTAAAAGGGCATCCGCGGGAAGCCTCGACATAAATCACCCGATGAACCGCATCCCGATCGTCATAGTAGTCGTACGGAAGCCGCACGGCACCAAAATCCGGAATATCCCCAGGGATGATCTTGAACGGCGGACGATTTCCTGACGGTCACACTCATAGCTCACCTCGGGGCCTCCCAACACATTCACCAGATCGGGACGGGCGGCGCGCAAGATAACGACGAGCTCAGTGGCAGGCGCAACATCCCAGATATAGACTCCAATCTCGACGAATCGGGAATGATGCCCGAGAATTGTCCCGGCGATTTCGACGGATCTCTGGTTGATGTCGAACTCGGCAATCGCCGCCCGAAACCGGAACCCACCGAGATTGGCCATGAGATAGCGCAGGCCGAAGGCGGCATGAATATACTTGGCATTGAGCGTCGTGAGCAAAATGTCGGGCATCGATGGAGCGAGACCCTGCGGGATTGCGCCAACCCTGACAAGACGGCACGGGGAAGCAGAACCCTCTCCATTTTGAGGTAAAAACAGGCGCATTGACTGGTTCTGGCTCTCGATACCTCGCCGCTCGAATCGTTCTTTCGTTGGATTAAGATGGTAGGAAAGTAAAAATCCGGGCCTCGAGTCGGACGAAAATAGTTTCAACGCGCACCTACCCTGCCCTTCTCCCTGAAGAGACGATAATCGCGGAGCGTCAATAAACCGTTGTCCTATCAATTATTTAAAATAACATTTTGGAGCAGGCAAGGCGACAACTGGGTTGCAACTTCAACTGAGAGCATAACAGACGGGAGAAAAGTAAAAGGGACATTCATAATCAGTCTAACTGATAACGGAAACACACAAACATTTACAGGTTCTTTGACGATCGTTGGTCAGAAAACGGATAAACAACATGTACGTTTTTTACCGGGTCGGCGGTTTTGTAAAGTAATTTGTGTAAGTGTTTTTTGTTTTGACTGTTGTCTCTGCAATATCCCGAGCTTCAGCAGCGAGCTAGAACGAGCTGGAGGGCGAGCGCGAGCCCCTGCTGGCGCTCATCACACGTCCGGCCGCAGGCACACTCAGCTTACCTTTTTTAACTTCCGCCAATAACACAATCCGTCTCCGTTCATTGCTGCTCATTAATAATATCTCCATCGTTGGGCGATGCTGCTACAGCAACTCCGCCCGAATGGAAACATTTTATAAAGTTGCGACATATCTCGAAATTAATCTTGATAATGGGGGGCGGCTCAGATAGGCTATTGTGATAGCATCAAACAAACAGAAAATCGGTTAGGTTTATTCACCGGCTTGAATTTAGGTTCGCAGCTCTTGTTGGCCTGTTCGGATTTCTCTGCGCGGCTATCGGCGCCCATGCGGTCGCTCTGGCGATTGTCAAAGATGTGGAATTGCAGCCATTCGCAGCGCAGGTGCAGCGTGTCATCGAAGCGGCCGATTACGTGGGCGCGCCACTCAAGGAGTCTGACAAGAAGGCCATCGGCGCTGCGATTAAAGGCAAGGATGCCGCCGCCGCGAGCGAAGCAATTCAAAAAATACTCGACTTATATTGTCTCGTTGGCGTGAACATCAATCCGGAGTCGCGTGTGAAAGTGGTCCAAGGTCCGGCCAAGGTGGAGTTGGTGGAACAAGGGTGGCGACAATTCTTGGTCAAAGTTCACAACGAGGCCGGCATGACGGCGGAATTGCGCCCTGTCAGTCCCAACGCCGAATCTGTGCACGATTCACCCTCGAAGCGAACGAAGTCGGATGAGTTCTTCAGAAAGCCGACCACCAACCCATTTTGGAAGGATCACGGCGATAGATCTCCTCTCAAGCCTGCTTCAGAGCTGTGGCTCGATGCCGAGTTGTTCAACCGGCAACCGATGAAGAAGAAGTTGTCAGGCCTGACGTTGGAATACGCGATCATCGAACTCTACAGCCGCGACGCCGGGAAGCGTGAAGCCAAACTGTCGTTCAACGTCGGCCAGGGCACGCTGGATCTTGGTTTTCGAAATGATGTGGCCATTGTTTTTAATTGCTTGCCGAGCCGCGAAGTCACATTTCGTGTGCATGACGAAAACAACCAGCCGACGACGGCTGCCTTCGTGATCCGGGATCATGCCGGGCAGGTTTATCCTTCTCAAGCCAAGCGTTTCGCACTGGATTTTGCTTTTCATCCCCAAAATTTATCGAGCAAATGGCGAAGGCCTGAAACTTCCAGACGGAACTTACACGGTCGATTTCTCACGCGGACCGGAGTCTATCGCGAAGACTCAACAACTCAAAGTCGATAAACGCTCGAGGGAATTTAGTTTTAAAGTCAAACGCTGGATTGATCCTTCCAAAATGGGCTGGTGGTCGGGTGATCATCATATCCATGGCGCCGGATGCGCCCATTATGAAAGGCCGACCGAAGGTGTCCACGCCCCCGACATGATGCGCCATATTGTGGGCGAGGATTTAAAGGTGGGCTGTAACTTACACTTGGGGTCCGTGCTTCGATTATCAAAAGCAGTTCTTTACCGGCAAAGACGATAAAGTTTCGCAATATCCGTATTTGCTGCATTACGATGTGAAAGTCTCCGGCTTCGGGTCGCATCAATCGGGTCATCTGTGCCTGCTGCGGCTGAAGGAAGAGGTTTATCCGGGCGGCGATTCTAAGCTGCATTGGCCGACTCTTGGCCTGAACACGCTGCGCTGGGCGAAGAAGCAGGGCGGGGTGGTTGGACCAGCCCATTCCGGTTATGGCTTGGAAGTCGAGACAGCCGAGCTGCCGAATTATAGGGTGCCTCCGTTCAGTGGGATTGGGGCGAACGAATACATCGTGGATGTGACCCATCAAGTCCCCGGACCCGACGGCAAGTCCGTTCCTGCTGTTGATTTTCTTTCCATGGTGGATACGCCCTATGTTTGGGAATTGAACATGTGGTATCAGACTTTGAATGTCGGTTTCCGCACCCGCATCAGTGGCGAAACGG